>NZ_NOLK01000078.1:0-35771 GCF_002245985.1 Nostoc sp. 'Peltigera membranacea cyanobiont' 232 | reverse complement strand
CAATTCCCCATTCCCCAATCATGCAAATCCGCCGTCGTTCACCTAACCCAGCTATTGCCGTATCCATATTACGTTATCAGGTAGCCGTGCCAGATGCCGCGCCAAATAACATCTTAGAAGAAATTGTCTGGCAGAAAGAAGTAGAATATGACCTGATGCGGGAAAAAGTTCCTTTGCAAGAATTGCGGAAGCAGGTACTGACTGCGCCGCCAACTCGTGATTTTGTCGCCGCTTTGCGCCAAGGTAAAACTAAACCAGCATTGATTGCCGAAGTTAAAAAAGCTTCACCTAGCAAAGGCGTTTTCCGAGAAGATTTTGACCCAGTAGCGATCGCCCAATCTTATCAGCAAGGTGGTGCTAGTTGTCTTTCAGTGCTAACCGATGTCAAGTTCTTTCAAGGTAGTTTTGACAACTTGGCCAAAATTCGGGCTGCCGTAGATTTGCCCTTACTATGCAAAGAGTTTATCATTTATGCTTATCAGATATACTTAGCACGAATTCAGGGTGCAGATGCTATTTTATTGATTGCAGCTATCCTGAGCGATCAAGATTTGAAATACTTCCTCAAAATTGCTAACAATCTGAAAATGGCAGTCTTGATTGAAGTTCATAGCTTGGCAGAACTTGACCGTGTGCTAGCTTTAGATGGGGTCTATTTAGTCGGAATCAATAATCGCAATTTGGAAGATTTCTCTGTTGATCTGCAAACTACTTGCCAACTTTTAGCTGCAAGAGGTAGCCAATTGCAGGAGAAAAACATCCTTGTTGTCAGTGAGTCAGGACTACACAACCCAGATGATTTGAATTTGGTGCTTACAGCAGGTGCATCTGCCGTACTCATTGGAGAATCTTTGGTAAAACAACCAGATCCCGGCGCTGCTATAGGCCATATCTTGCCGAGGAATTTCTGAAATCAATACCTCCCCTGTACTTCTTAGTGCAGGGCAACTAATGAGGCATACTATGCGTAGATACGCAGTACTTTACTGTCAAGTATTATAAATTCTTTGCTAAATCTTCATCGCTAATCAAATTAAAGCATAAGCAACTAGTTATTTAGTATGTAACAATTCATTTACAAGAGATAAAATTTAACTAATACAAAATTCCAGATATGAAATCAAAATTGAACTTCATGGAGCAAATTCCTCTACCTTCACCTATTCACTACGAACTTATACTTCAACTTTTAGAAAGACAAACTATGTTAGCAGTAAATGATAATCCAGATTTACGGCATCAGGTAAATCAACTAATTATCACTCTGCGTAAAGCTGCGGTGCAACAAAAGCGACTAGAAGAAATTTGCGAGTTTACCTCTGTGACTGTCGATCACCGTTGGTCAATTAACCATCAGAAGGATAGTAAAGTTGTTGCCCCCGATTGAAGCTAATAACTTAATATCTCAACTTTAAATTTTGCATCTTTATTAAGATAGCTTACTATTATCAGAAGATATCTCTGTGTATTAAAGTCCCAGTACTCAAAAGTTCCGCCGCACTTGCTTGACTCAAAATGCACAGTTTGGGGTGTGATTTAAAACGTTTAAAATATCTTCTAACACTTCACATTAAGTAGTGGCACACATCTGTACAGCACTACTTAATAAATAATATAAATCTCTTTTTATCTTTAATACTTTAATATCTGCTACTGGGAAAAAGTAGAATATCTATTAATTCGCCCACGACCAAACCCAATACTGCTAGAACTGTTAATATCCAAAATGAATCTAGTTTGTTGAAGCCAGAAAAGCGCATTTCCAAATCAGCTAAAAGTGTAGTCGCTAAGGGGATGATAAAAAGCCTTAATAATAGCGACCAAGTTGCTACAAAAACAATTGATATACTTAAAAATAATACAACAGCTAAAGTTTGAGAACCAAATTCAACAAAACGCTCTAACCAAGAAGTACTCTTTCGCACTATAGCTAAAACCATAGCAGCAACAAAAGCTCCCACCAACCAAACAATATGATTAGCAGCAAGATACCATCCCAGAAGAGTGTAAGCTAGCCATAGTAATACTAAAGGCTTCAAAGGAATCCTGCTAAAAAATTCCACATTCATACTGCCAAGGCTTGTAAAAATAACAACTTAGTATCTTAATTATAGTCAAAGCTTATTACCACTTAAATTTTTAAATATACCAACTTTGCTCAGGATATTCCTCTACCTACAGGGCAAATTTAAGTAATACTCTTTCGTTATGACAATATATAGATTAAGGAATCTGAGTCTAAGACGCTGAGAAAATTTATAGCGACAAAAGCTTGTCAAAGTGTAAATTTTATACATAGTCATCTAGTTTGACTTAGTTTGATGCGATCGCTTGTAGCTTAAAATTCAGATAATCAAGCTTATCCAGCAATTAGAATATATGTATCGTCCGTGTATCTGTTAATACTAAGTCATATTTAAGACAAAAGATGAATAGCTCAAGAACAAGAATACTAGATTTTAAAGTACTAACGATATATAAGTGAATTGACTTTGACTCTCAACTATTTGCTATGAAATTTAATGAAGAGTAGGACGATTTACAGTGTACAACTTTGACAACTGTCCACAATAGTGTTGCATGTCTCAAGCTCATGGTAATATTATTTTACTGTCAGGAGATATTATTTTATACATTAAATTGTTACCATGCTGAAACAGCTAGTTAGGTGTGCTACCTCCAAAAAACAAAAAATTATTCAACCCAGCAACGAAATCAACAAAAGCACCAATGTGCAAAGCATAGAGCTTTTGAAAGTCTGCTTATATAAGATACGAAAGAGCTAACAAAGCCTTTTTTAGAAATCATGGTAGCCAGCAAAGAAGGCATAAAAGCCTCTTAAGAATGGCAAAAATTTAGGTGACACTAAATATAAAAGTGTTGACGCAATGTCATAGTTTTTTGCATACGTAAAAGTATCAAAAAGCCCAATTTCTTTTGTCAAGAATACATTGAATTTTTGTGTTTTATTTAGATATTTATTCTCTTCGCACTTAGTTACCTATATATAAAACCTATGTGATTGGTGAAAACTTAAGTGACCCTCGACCAAATGAGGAAAACACTTAAATTTAACAAACGATCTAGGACTGCTAGATCAATCCTGATTTAGTAACAACTTGATTATTGACAACATAAGTAAAAGTAACAGGAAAACCATGAATATCATTGTTCGTTTGTTTGGTGCGATCGTTCTCCAATTATCTGCATTGGCTGCGATGTCTAGCATGGCAATGTCTGATGACAAACCCTTGCGCGTCCCTACCCAAGAGACTCCTATTATTTCTCAACAGAAAACAAAAACAACACACAGAATTTGCTCTTTAGATCCCATTGAGGATTTGTTACCTCCACCACAGAATAAGGCAAATAATTCTTTGCTTTCTTACCTTGCGGAACAGGGTTTTACACAAAATAAAGAGGGTTCTTGGGTCTGTTATGCGAACGATCCTAAAAAAGAAGGGCGTTACTTCACTATGTTTAAGGTTAAACAAGTTGATGGCAGGCTAATCGCAACTTCTTTTCTAGATGAGGGTAGTCTGATTCAAGGGCAGGAAAATCGGAGCTTGGACTTCTTTATGATGCTGATTGAGCATCATCTGAATGCTAGTCAAGAGAACCGTCAAGGCATACATAGATATTTAGAAGCCTTCGTTTCCTTAGTAAAGGAAGGGAAGATCAAACCCACACGTCGTGGGTTTCTTTTCGACCAGCCAAACCGGGCATTGGTCTTATATCACACACTCTCATCAGGGAATCTCAAAGGTACCGGAATCACGATCAACATTTCTTTACCTAAGAGTTGAATTGGGATTGGGAATTGGGGGAGATGAACCAATGCCCCATGCCCAATTAAATTGCTGTAGTTTTCTGGAGGTGCATTTTGCCTAAATCAATTTTTCAAAGAATTGCGGTGTCGAAAGCGGTTCGTTTTGCAACCATCGCATTTTCATCTGTTGCAGTAGTACTCACTACATGTCAGTCTGCTTTTGCACAGCTCAATATTGGCCGCTATGGTATCCAACAAGGACTGGAGTCTGAGTATCTCCAGTACCAAATCAATAACCAGAATTTGAGCCAGATGCGAGTCATTCCTGGATGTGATGTGGGATTTGGCCTGACCTGCAATAAAACTGGAGCGGTAATCCAACGATTAGTAGAGTTAAACGGCGGGAATAGCTATGAAAACCTCTTGATACGAGCAGCCGGTGGGGAGAAAAACTTCCAGAATTTCGCTAGCTTTTACGGTAACAATCCCAATCTCTATTCGGTGCCTTTCGCCTCATTTTGGAGAAACGAATCCCCCGCCATCATGGATAGCTCTCAATACCTTCTTGGACAAGGTATTGGTCGCAATCCAGTAGAGGGACTTGGACTTGTAACCAACCAGTTCTACTGGGCACCATACTCAGGAGTCAATAATCCAGTCAGCCTTCGTAATGGATTACTAGACTTGAAATTCTCATACGGACGACTGTTGTTTGAAGAGGCCTCAAAAATTGACAACATCAAAGAACAGATTCAATCTCTGGGTCTGTCGCCAGAAATGACGAATTTTTATTTAAATAAACTCTCTACAGGCCTAGATGCGTTGAATTCTGGAGATCAAAACCAACTCCAAAAAAGGATTTTTGAACTACTATCCTATCCATACTCCGAAGATGGTGGGGAACTCGGACGACCCAACAACGCAATCCCACAGGAATTTAATCAGCTCTTAGGAGAAGATATCCCAGGCGATATATTGCTGAGTGACACTCCACTACCGTTGGACGGAGAAGAAATAGCCCTTGATACTTTCCCTGGGACTGGGGGAGATGTCTTAGTACCAGACAGTTCTAATTCCTTCCCACTCTGGCCAATAATCGGAGTTGGGGGTCTTGCTTTAATCCTGCTTTTATTACTTAATGGCGATAGTTCTTCAGCTCAGGCAGCTGTTTCTTCAGTTCCACCATCTGTTACTCCAGTTCCACCACCTATTTCTCCAGGAACTACACCTTTGTCTCTCACCAACAAAGGTGAATGCGATTTGACTACCAATGGTAATGGTTCCAATCACACACAGATAATTGAGATTCCATGCAATGTTACTCCTAAACCTCCTATAGAAGTGAAGAAAGTAGTGGAACCATCAACGATCAAAGCGCTTGTATTGCTAATCGTTCTACTATGCATAGTCCGTTACAAACACAGAACTTTAAAAATCCGTAATACGTAATTATTAGGACTTACGCAGAAAAGATCCCCCAACCCCAGAAGAAAGTAAAGATGTGCTGCGCTAGCTGGAAGTGGAAGGCTAGCTAACACAATAAGGAATGTAAACTTAATAACCTGCAATTCTGATGGAACGGAGAATGGTGCCGTACTCTCCTTGCTAACACACCCTACTTTTACACTTTATTGAATCCACGTTCCTAAGGAGATTCCTTAACTATGTTCATCCCAAGCGACGGGAAAAGAATAATCTGAAAACGCCGAGAAATCATGATTTTCGCTGCGGGTTTCTTCATCAAGAACTTTGACAACTTTGTTATAAATGTCTTGTGCTTGTTGTGGGGAATCACCAATACTGGTTAATCCCAACTTGCCAAACTGCGAAAGGCAACCCATAAGATGAAATACTGTGCCCGTTTCTGTACCACTGTCGAAGTGCAGTCTGTGGTGAGCGATGATATCCATCAAATCATTAGGTAATAATCCCTGATAGCGCTCTTTTTGGAGATTATCAGTGGCAATGTAGTATTTAGGACGACCTTGCTGACTATAAAATAAGCCTGTGGAAAGGTCATAGCGACCATTCGTTAATAATTTCAGAGTCATGAATGGATGAGTTGTACCGCCTTTACGCAGGTTAATTTCGATCGCTTGAATATCCCACTCTCCGTTACCCTTGTCAACGGCGATAAAATCTACGCCAAATCGCTCTAAAGTGCCTTTTTCTGCTAGCTTTCTGCCAACTTTTAGCCCCAATTGCTGTAATTCCAATCGATAGCTTTCATCAGCCGGAAAGCGACAACCAAGATAAATTTGACCGTCTGGGCCTCCAAGAATTTGGTCGTGGGTTGAAAGGATTTCCACTTCGCCGGTGGGTGTAATCCGTCCTTGGACGCTGGGCGATCGCTTAGTTTCCCCTTCCACAAATGCTTCGGTGATTGCCCCTAATTCCGGGATTCTTCCCGAAAAATTATCCCAAGTCTCTTGTTTTGCTTGAAAGCGCATTGTTGAGAAGCGATCGCTAATTGCCTCTACCCTTTGGGCATGAGTTCCTTTACCTGGTGCTAAATTCTCAATTGGTCTAAGATCCAACAATGCATTCCCCTCTCCCGAAATGCCTTCGTTGAGTTTCACCACTAACCGTTTTAATGTCGGTTGTCGTTCCCACAAATCACCGGTAGCTTCTGCCAAATCTCTGTGGTTCCAAATTTTTTCGGTGCCATCTGGATGCGGTACTCCGCTTTCAGCGAAGATTTGCCGACTGCCACTTTTTGTCCCCCAAATTTGTAAATCTGGTGCAGCAGCATACAGTGGTACACCCAATTTGACAGACAATTCGCCTTCCCAGTGCGAAGAGTTGTAGCAGATCATAAATGATTTGTCTAGCCTCAAAGATTGATGAATCCGCTCTAGCAAGCGGGGACGTTCTAAAATCTTTTGGCTCAGAGGCTTAAGGGAGGAATCATAAGTAGAAAGTAGCAGCAAGCGATTGCGAGCATGAGAAAAAGGAATTCCTGGTAACAGTTGCAGATAATAATCAATGATACTCGGATGCAAGGGTACTGATGTTACATAAACCAGCCGAGTCCGGGGATTCTGCAATCGAATTAAGGAGAATAGTAATCTTTCTTCATAATGCTCGCAGCCTTCGATCTTTTGGAGTTCGCGCCGATCGAGACTTAGGGAGGGAATAATTAAAATATCCGCTTCACTATTGTCAAATGACTCGATCGTTTTCCAGCGATCGCTTAAGGTTAATTGTAAGTGGTGAAACTTTTCAACCTGCTCTAAGTCGGAAATATTTAGTATTGCCATAACCCCTACCCTCTAATGATCTCAATGTAGCGCACCACGTAGGCTTTTGGGCTATTAATCTGGGGATTATAGTCAAGTACTTTTGCAACTAATTTACTCTACAAGAATTCAGCTATATAGATATCAACCTAAATAAATATTAACATTAACTAAAATTTATGCCATAAAAGTAGGTATTTTGCGATGGAGAAGTGAGAAACTATAATCTTTATTTTCGTTTAGCAAAAATAGCTCACTTGTTTATCTGATAGAAATGATTTATACACTAACTCAAGAACTTTAATTTATTTAATTTATTCTACGCCTTAAGGTTGAGCAAAATTCAGCTTTTTTACCTCTATGGAGCGATAAATTACAGCCACACAATAGTTAACTTTAAAGTAGAAGAGAGGGATAAACCATTCATCGGATAAGAGTTGTATACTTTTTATTTCGTAGTCAGATGTGAGGATAAATAATCTAAAGCCGCATACAATAATTGCCAGCAATAAGTATCTTTGGTAAGCATTCGGGATATAAATGCCTAAAATTGCAAATGGCTAATGGATGGGAGCCAAAGCAAAAAATAAACCTTGGGTTGAATTTTCGATCCAAGGTTTGCTTTTGAAATAGGAAATGCGGACATAAGAAAAGAATTGGGTACAGATTATTCCCTATCACCTGTCACTTCTCCCAAATGCCTAATATCTAATTACATTCAAAATTAAATTAGTGAGACAAAACCTATGCCTAAATCAAAAGAGAAAAAATCACAACCTGCACAACAACAACAACCACCAGGTGTTGAATCAGAAATGACACCAAAACCCAAAGCAGATGATGCCCAGTATCGGGGTAGTGCCAAGCTACAAGATAAAGTAGCATTAATTACGGGTGCTGATAGTGGTATTGGTCGTGCTGTAGCGATCGCATTTGCTAAAGAAGGTGCAGATGTGGCGATTCTTTACCTCAACGAACACGACGATGCCAAAGAAACAAAACATTTGGTAGAAAAACAAGGCCGCCGTGCAGTAACCATCGCAGGGGATATTGGGGATGAAACTTTTTGTCAGCAAGCTATCCAACAAACAGTTGGTGAGTTTGGCAAACTGGATATTCTCATCAACAATGCCGCCGAACAACATCCGAAAGAAAGTATTGAGGAAATCACCAAAGAACAACTAGAGCGCACTTTTCGCACTAATATATTCTCGATGTTTTTCATGACTAAAGCTGCACTCAAGCATTTACAAGCAGGCAGTTCTATCATCAATACTACATCGGTAACAGCTTATAAAGGTAGCCCACAACTTCTAGATTATTCCTCCACAAAAGGTGCGATCGTTGCCTTCACTCGCTCCTTATCACAAAATTTGGTGTCAAAAGGAATTCGCGTTAATGCTGTCGCGCCAGGGCCGATTTGGACACCTCTAATTCCTTCAACTTTTCCCGAAGAAAAAGTTGAAACTTTTGGGAAACAAGTACCAATGCAACGAGCCGGACAACCAGAAGAAGTTGCACCTAGCTACGTATATTTAGCCTCTGATGATGCTTCTTATGTCTCTGGACAAGTGTTACATGTCAATGGTGGAGATGTTGTAAATGGATAAGTAAAAAAGTTAAGACTTAGGAATTAGAAATTAAAAGTTATAACTGATATATTATTAATTATTAATTTATAACTTTTAACTTCTCACCCCTAACTCTACCCTCATGGTCTTCCATTGGAGGGATGAGTCGATTTGAAAATATTGATAATGTATTTAGCAGCAAACATTTAAAAAATAATAACTACGTCTATGGCATCTCCTACACCACTGCAAGGCACAGAACTAGTAGATTGTGCTAGAGCAAATGCCAAGCAAGGAATTGAAACTGCTGCTTATCAATGTGGCTATGGTCAAGACCTCAACAAATTTGCGCGAGAACTCAGACAAGCTTGTGAAGAAATGAACTTACAAGTGAAGGAACTAAGTGGATTGATTACCGAGCAGGATTTAATACTGGAATTGGGTACTGGCGAAATTATTGCTCCAAAGACGGAATCAGAATTGTAAAAGTTAGTCATTTGCAGAAAATAAGCCTAGCCAGTAGCGATATTACCTAGCATTCCTCCCAATAATGACCCTGCCTAGACGCAAAGCGGCTTGTCGTCTGAACATTGTTTTTCAACCCGTTGCCGAGCAATTTCCAGTAAATTTATCTGAAAATAGTTGTTGTCTCTCGACCGCACACCGCCACCCAAGACATAAATATCTTCGGTGGTTTATTTTTGTATAATGTAAATCACATTATCAATAGTAATAATACTTACTAGGCGCTGTTCTCTATCTACCACAGATACAGCCAGAAAGTCATATCTTTGGCTTAATCTTGCAACTTCTTCTTGGTCTGTACAAGTGTGGATAAACACCATATCACGGGTCATAATTTCGGCAATATTTTACTCAGGCTGGGATGTAGACTAACTCCTGCAACCATATCAATCCCTGTTAAATGCCTTTCCGCATCAGTGACATAAAGATAATAAATTATCTCACTGGGATTAGCTAAATTGTGAATTCGCTCTAGGACTTGAGATACTGTAAAGTTTTCTTTCAAGGAAATTAACTCTAGCGTCATGATTCGCCTAACAGTATCAGCTTAATAACCCAATATTAGGGACATAGCTTGGCATTCTGCTGAACTCCGTTGTTTTAACGGATGATTGACGACTTATGGCCAGTAATTCATCAAATAACCTAGCTAGTGCTTATCGTAAGTAAGTTGGCGGGAATAAACCAACTTATATTACGAAACATAAACAGGCTTGAAAACCTTATTAATGACTAAGACAAAGGATAAATGACAGTGTTTGCCAGTTAGCTTTAATTGCGCCCACCTACTTAGCAAATATATAAATTGATAGTCAATATCAAGCATAGATAAATAACACTTTTTCAAATCTTTAAATATTAAAACTTTTCTTTATAGAATTTTCATGTAATTAATAACTATGCAACCAAAAAACATGAGATCATCCAGTGTGTTGGTAATTTTTATTTAAAAATCATCAAAACTTTGATCTTCCTTTAAAAAAGGATAGAGCAATGTGAATATTTAAACAAAGTTCCACAAAAAAGATAGACATAACACGGTGTTCTGGTGTCAAATGTGTAATTGATTAATCCTAGAACAATACGTAAAAATAGATATGTCAAATTACACTTTCTATTACTTAAGTATGTATATTCTGTAATTGGGTGGTATTTTGCCTCAACTTTATCCACTAGCACAATGGTGAGATTAGAAGCTCTCAGGAGAGGTAATTTATGATTTTTTAAATTCACCAAACTGAATTTACATACATCAAAATTCAGAAATTTCTTGAAAGAAGACAAAGATTCATAAGGACTAATATGCCCTTAAAGTAGTCTCTAACGCTTCTTGCTCATAAGTGTTTTTCTATATACATGCTTTTCAAGAAGATAGAGCAATGTATATAGCTTCATATTATTTTATTTTCATTGATACAAATAAGCAGTAAAGGAGCATAAATAGAAAGAATTTGTATTAGCAATTGAGTGGAATAGTATTGAAATTAATAAATATATTAATAGGCAAATAATGCTCCGCTTATCAATATGTTTAAGCTAAAATCATTCGGCATTTTTTTGAAACCATTCAACATAAAACTAATCTACAAGCATTGATTGTGGAATTAGTTTTAGTACTATCGTGAGGCATATATCTCAATGAGTGATTCACAGGTTCTTAATCAACCGTTGTCAGTAGCTGCAAGTTCAACAGTTACTCCATCAGCTCTACAAACCATCGATCCACCACAATCCAATATTGCTCGGGCTAGCGCCAGTGCGCTCTCTCAGGGAAATGGACTTAAAGCAGAGTACTACGATAATATCGACTTCACAAACCTGAAGGTAACTCGCACAGATCCGACAGTAAACTTTATCTGGGGTGCTGGTTCTCCAGATCCTTCCATAGGTGCAGATACCTTCTCAGCCCGTTGGACTGGTCAGGTAGAAGCCAAGTATAGCGAGACTTACAACTTTTACACCACTGCTGATGATGGTGTACGACTGTCAGTGAATAATCAGCAAATCATCAATAAGTTTGTCGATCAATCTGCCACAGAATCAAGTGGCTCGATCGCACTGGTTGCTGGTCAAAAGTACGATATTAAACTCGAATACTACGAAAATCAATACAGTGCCGTTTCCCAGCTGGCTTGGTCAAGCAATTCTCAGACAAAGCAAATCATTCCTCAGTCACAACTGTATAGTAATCTCAACGCACCTGGTAATGGCAACGGACTACAAGCCCAGTATTACGACAACGCCGACTTCACCAATCTGAAGGTAACTCGCACAGATCCAACAGTGAACTTTGTTTGGGGCGCTGGTTCTCCAGATCCGTCCATCGGTGTAGATACCTTCTCAGCCCGTTGGACAGGTCAGGTGCAAGCTCAGTACAGCGAGACTTACAACTTCTATACCAATAGTGATGATGGTGTGCGACTGTGGGTCAATAATCAACTACTCATCAATAAGTTTGTCGATCAATCTACCACAGAAAATAGTGGCTCGATCGCACTGGTTGCAGGTCAGAAGTATGACATTAAACTCGAATACTACGACAATCAATACAGCGCCGTTTCCCAACTGTCTTGGTCAAGCAATTCTCAGACAAAGCAAATCATTCCTCAATCTCAACTGTATTCGCCGGAATCTCCAACTACCATCACATTAGGATCGGCTTCCACGACTGTAAACGAAGGTGCTGGTAATGCCATCATCACCTTACTGAGAACAGGTGATTTAAGCGGCACATCTTCAATCAAGTATGCCACCTTCTCTGGTACTGCCACAGCAGGAGTTGACTACGGAAGTGAAGGCACTGAAAGCGGTGGAACAGTTATTTTTGCACCAGGACAAAGCAGCAGACAGGTAGCTATTCCCATCAATGACGATTCTTTAGCAGAAGCAGATGAAACATTTAATTTTGTTATTGAGCAGCCAGATGGGGCAGCACTAGGACTCCAAAGAACTCTCCAAATTACGATTCAAGATAACGATCGCTCTGGCATCGATTTCAGTCAGCCAGTAGTTAATGAAGGTGATGGTACTGCTACGGTTATAGCTACACGCGGTAACGCTACCGGATCTGCTAGTGTGAACTACGTAACCGTGGATGGAACTGCGAAAGCGGGATCTGACTACCAGGCTGTATCTGGAACCTTGTCTTTTGCAGCAGGACAAGTCAGTAAGACAATTGTTATCCCCATAATTAATGACAATGTTGGGGAATCAAATGAAGCATTTACTTTGAAGTTTAGTAACGCAGTTGGAGTCCAACTAACTAATCAACAGACAACTATCACTATTCTTGATAATGACTCTGGTAAGTTTGTTATAGATTCGGTAGCTTCTGGTTTGACTCAACCCACAGCTTTTGACTGGACATCTGATAGTAGTACCATGTTCATTGCCCAGAAAGATGGGGTAGTGCGAATAATGAAAAACGGCAGTTTATTAGCAACACCATTTATCGATATTTCTGACGAGGTAAGTGATGTTAACGATCGCGGTTTGTTAAGCATTGCCGTACACCCAGATTTTGGCAAAAATCCAAACGGTAACAACTACGTTTACCTGTTGTATAGTTACGATCCACCAGAAACCGATCCAAAAAACCCTAAGAACAACCCCAACACCACATTAGACGATCGCGACAAGAGAGCGAATCGGACTGGAAGGCTAACTCGCGTCACAGCCGATCCCAACACTAATTACACTACTGCCATTGCTGGCAGCGAAGTTGTGCTGATAGGCACAAATGGCACTTGGGATAATATCAGCCACCCAGATGGAGATAGCACAGATATCACACTTGGCTACGCACCATCAGGAATTATCAACAAAGATACTGGTAAGATGTTTACCAGCTTGCAAGATTATCTAAATAATCTTGATAAAGTCCAAAATATCCAGAATTTTGTCGCCAACGATAGCGCATCTCACTCAGTTGGGACTGTGAAGTTTGGTACTGATGGTTCTCTGTTTGTTAGCTTCGGAGATGGCACTTCCTACAATGGCATAGATCCGCGAGCAATTCGCGTCCAGGATATCGATAATCTGTCCGGTAAGCTTTTGCATATTGATGCGATTACAGGTCAAGGTTTATCAAGTAATCCTTTCTACAATGGCGATCCCAATAGCAATCGTTCCAAGGTATATGACTTTGGTCTGCGTAACCCCTTCCGGTTCACAATTGATAAGACCACCAATACCCCCTATATTGGTGATGTTGGCTTCAGTACTTACGAAGAGGTGAATATCGGAAAACCAGGACAAAACTTTGGCTGGCCATTCTATGAAGGTGGTCTTGATGCCAATGGCAATATTGTTAGCCTGAAACAACCAAAATATGCTGTCCTAGATGCGGCGCAAGATTTTTATAATAGTGGCAAAACTGTTACAGCGCCAGCTTACACCTACAAGCATTTTTCTTCCAATTCGATTATTGTGGGTGACTTTTACACAGGTAGTACTTTCCCTTCAATCTATCAAGGATCTTTATTCGTTGGTGATTTCAGTCAAGGAACTATCGATGCTTTGAAATTCGATAGTAACGGCAAAGTTGTCTCAGTTAATCGGTTTGCTACCCTGACAGCAGAACAAGGAGTGCCTACACAACTTACCACTGGACAGGATGGCAATCTGTATTTCGCAAACATCGTCACAGGCGAGATCGATCGCTTCCGACCTGTTTAGAGATGACATATCAGCGAACAGTTATGTGACTGTTCGCTGATTTTGCTCAAGATAACTTTGTCAAAAATCCCAATAGTTTTTTGGCATTTGATGTTAAGAGTGTGCGGCGATAAGCATCAGCCGCCTTTTTTATAGCTTCGGCTTGAGTGGGATAAGGATGAATCACACTGCTTAATTTACTCAAGCCGATTTTATTCACTATTGCTGTAGTTATTTCTGAGATCGTTTCACCCGCATGACTGGCGATAATAGTTGCACCGATAATTTCATCAGACCCCTTTTTATGGTGGATTTTGAGAAATCCTGACTCTTCACCATCGGCGATCGCTCGGTCTACACTATTAAAAGGTATCTTGATTGTCGTCACCTCAATACCTAATTTCTGCGCCTCGTGTTCGGACATGCCTACGTGGGCAATTTCTGGGTCAGTATAAGTTACCCACGGCATCACCAGACTACTGAGTTTCGAGCGCCCTAAACCAAAGGGAGAAAACAGCGTATTTTTAATTACAATCCGCGCCGCCGCATCAGCAGCATGGGTAAATTTCCAGTTCATGCAGATATCGCCAGCCGCATAAATTTTGGGATTGGTCGTCTGGAGGTAATCATTTACCTTTACACCTTGGCGCTTGTCGTATTTCACCCCCACTGATTCTAAATTTAAACCTTCCACATTTGGCGATCGCCCCGCACCGACTAAAATTTCATCTACTGTCACCGAATCTCGATGACCATTGGAGGAAAAGTAAAGCCGTTTCCCCTGAGTAACAGTTACCACTTCTTCTAATTTGGAATTCAAAACCACGCGAATTCCTTCGCTAATTAAAACCTTTTGCAGAATTTCAGCAGCTTCAGCGTCTTCTTTATTCAACAGATGAGAACCGCTATGGAAAAGTACCACCTCAGAACCCAAGCGCCGGAAAGCTTGCGCTAATTCGCAACCAATGGGGCCGCCACCAATCACCGCCAAACGTTCCGGTCGTTGAATTAGGGAAAAAACCGTCTCATTAGTTAGATAACCCGCCTTTTCAATTCCTGGAATCGAAAGTTGTGCGGCTCTTGCGCCAGTAGCAATTACAGCTTTTTTAAACCGGAGGGTTTTATCGCCAACTTCCACGGTATTTTTACTTGCAAATCGACCGCTACCTAAAAAGACATCGACACCTAACTTTTGAAACCGCTCCGCCGAGTCATTATGACTAATATCAGCCCTTACCCGCCGCATCCTTGCCATAACTTTGGGAAAATCAACATCAATATTATGTTGGGGAATATTAACTCCCAATTCTTTAGCATCCCAGATTTCGCCAACGACGCGGGCAGACCGAATAATAGTTTTAGATGGTACGCAACCAACATTTAAGCAATCTCCACCCATGAGATGCTTTTCAATTAACGCCACTTTTAAACCCAAATCCAAACCCGCAGCCCCCGCAGCTACAACTAATCCGGCCGTACCAGCCCCAATTACTACCAAATCGTAAATATCTGCCGGTTGAGGATTAACCCAATTTGGCGGATGGACGTAAGACACTAACTTTTGGTTATACTCATCTGTTGGGCGAACCGTGACTCTCTCTAAATCTGAATTGGTCATTAGCTAAACCTCTTCTAAGAATTGTAAATACTAAAGTCAACTGCCTTTTGGGGAATTCAAAATTAGGAATCCCGATAAATTAAGGCGGCTTAGTCTTTTATTTTTTATGCTTGTTTAATAAGGAATACAGCCTTTGAATTATTTTGTCCGTTTGGGAATTGACAGATTCGATTGAAGCTTTCCTGTATAAACCTTTCAACAATCGATAATTTACAGCAATTTGCTGTTGAATAGACCACAGTGGGGTAGCACAATTATGCTGTCCTACAATTCCTCTTCTAAAGCTTTGCGTGCAATTCGGGTGACATAAACTGTAACGGCGACTGTCGCAATTAAACCCAAAATCCGAATTACCCATTGTAAAGTTGGGTTGGTAGGTTGAGCTTCAGTACCAATCATGGCTAGATTACCTGCAAGGGAACCTATATAAACGTACATAATAGTTCCGGGAATCATGCCTACAGAGCCGATGAAGTAATCTTTAAGTGATACTCCCGTGATGCCAAAGGTATAATTTAATAAATTGAAAGGAAATATGGGTGAGAGTCTCGTTAACAGGACAATTTTTAATCCTTCTCTACCAACTGCTTGGTCAATGGCGGCAAATTTTTTGTTATCTGCGATTTTACCAGCGACCCAGCCCCTTGCTAAATAACGTCCCACAAGGAAAGCAGCAGTAGCGCCAAGGGTCGCACCGATAAATACGTAGAGAGAACCCCAAACTGCACCAAAAATTACACCCGCTCCCAAGGTGAGAATAGAACCTGGGAAAAAAGCGACGGTAGCAATAATATAAATGGCAATAAAAGCTATGGCTCCCAACGCACCCAAGCTATCAATCCACTGCAAGGCTTGGCGTAAAATAGCTTGGGGATTAAAAGAATTTGGATTTAGAGATTCTTGTGCAGAAGCCGAGTCTGTATTTAATAAAAAAGCACTTACCAATATCAATAATATTAATGTACTTAGACTAAAAAATTTCTGCAAGTGTTTGAAATCAATACTTTTAAATATCTGAATGATTGTTAGTTTTGTCATGGATTGTTATTTCTTGGATTGCTACACAGTTTAATTCCCTTAAATTTTTCTCGGCGATACCAGCTACGAATTCGCTCAGGTGAAACGCCGAGTAGATAAGCAATAATTACTAATTGATTAAGTAGTGTAGTTTTGAATACTCCCTTTTGCAACCATCTACGCGCTGAAGTAAGAACTGGTGTAGGGATAATTACAATGCGGCCGATGGGTTTTAACCGACGGATGAGTTCAAAATCTTCCATGATAGGCAATTCAGGAAAACCACCAATTTGCTGAAATGATTCCTTGGTTAAAAAAATTGCTTGGTCGCCGTAGGGCATTTGGCAAAAATGCGATCGCCACTTTACACCCAACTCCACCCACCTTAAACTCAAAAGTGGGGCATCAATCCGCAAATTAAATGCACCAGCTACAGTCCCAGGCTGTTGTAGCGCTGTGCAAATCATCTCATCAAACCCAGTCGGTAAACGGGTATCTGCATGGAGAAATAGCAGAATCTCACCGCCAGACGCTACAGCACCCGCGTTCATTTGCACAGCACGTCCGGGAGATGATGAGATAACTTTGACACCTAATGACTGAGCGATCGCTACAGTATCATCTTGAGAGCCACCATCTACTAAAATGACTTCTATATTTAGACGGCTTTGAGTAGTAGCAATTGTTTCTTTAATATTCCTCGCTTCATTAATAGCCGCAATGATAATAGAAATTTTGGCAGCATCAATATTCTGACTCATGATTGCTGAGTTTTCTTTTCCAGTTGGTTAGAAAATAAACACTCTACCCTTATTTGTGGCTTCAATGTAAATAATCGTGCCATCTTCTAACTGGATAAGTGTGAGTTGAGTTATCAGATAAATCTTAGATGAAACAATTACTTAAATTTAATGGGTAAAAATATTATTAATTGTATTATCGTCCAGATAGTTGGACTATCTTATTTATACACGAAAAAGCGCTTGAGAGTTTTGCTCACTCAAGCGCTTCCCCGTAAAAGCTTATACCAACTCACTCGTTTGATGCAACATTTGAAATCTGCAACACCCCCTGAACAGGGAGCATTGCGGGGATAACTTGTGACAAACATCTGGTGAAATGGTATCACTCCTTGCACTAACTAAGAATATCTCTTTTACGAGAAAACAAGGGATCTGGTGAGTGACAGTTTATAAACTGAACACTAGTTAAAAACGACTCACCATGAATAGTAACTAATAAAACTAAGCACAGATGTAGCAAATTTCTAAATGTAGTATAAAAACGGATAGTTGATTAGCTATCATCTACCACTGGGTACGATTTAAAAATGTACAGCAACTAGTAGCATAGATATCTCGAATTTGGTGGCAAATGAAGTGTAAATTATCAGTTAAAAATCATCATTCAGTAAGCTATAAATGGCTTGGATATTGACATAAAAGCGATTTAGACTGAAATAAATCATCACCTCCTCAATAGATAGAGGTATTCCTTAGAGAATCGCAATTCAAGAATCAATCCTCGACGAAAGCAGATTGAAAAGTTTGGGTTTGGTATCTTTTATATCTTCGCAAACGGCGACATCCAACTCTTCCGCATAGTGTAGGCGGTTACTTCCTTCGTTGAAGCAAAACATAGCTTTTTCACCGACGATTCCCGCTAGTCTCCAATCGGCACTCACCTACAACCAAGGTCTTAGCCTGGTGTCTAAGTGTATGGTAAGATTGCCTAGAACAGAGGTTTTATCTAAGTTGGAGTCTCGTATAAATTGCAAAGGTCAAGCTGACCGATGATTAACTCCCACGATACTTTTCCTATGGATTTGGAAAATATACAACAAGACTGATGGTCATCTGAGTGTAATTTGTAGGTAAATATCTAGAATTCGCTACCAGAATAAACCAACTTCCCACAATTTTGACTTTTATTTGACTTTTAGGATAGACACATGAACGATAAGCTGATGCTAATGATTCCAGGCCCAACCCCGGTGCCAGAAGCTGCCTTACTGGCATTAGCCAAGCATCCGATTGGACACCGTACCAGTGAATTTAGCAGCATATTGGCAGAGGTGACAGAAAACCTCAAGTGGCTGCATCAAACTCAAAGTGATGTGCTGACATTAAATGTCAGTGGTACGGGTGCTGTTGAAGCCGGAATAATTAATTTTCTTTCTCCAGGCGATCGCATTTTAGTTGGCTCTAATGGTAAATTTGGCGAACGTTGGGTAGAAGTTGGCCAAGCCTACGGTTTGAATGTAGAAGAAGTTAAGGTGGAATGGGGAAAACCATTAGACCCCTCAGTATTTGCCGAAAAACTCCAAGCAGATACCCAAAAGCAAATTAAAGCTGTAATTATTACTCACAGCGAAACCTCGACGGGTGTGTTGAATGACTTAGAAGCTATCAACCGCCATGTCAAAGAACACGGTGAAGCTTTAATTATCGTTGATGCCGTCACTAGCTTGGGTGCATTCAATCTCCCCGTGGATGCTTGGGGTTTGGATATAGTCGCCTCCGGTTCCCAAAAAGGTTATATGATTCCGCCGGGATTGGGTTTTGTCTCTGTCAGTCCCAAAGCTTGGGAAGCTTACAAAACTGCGAAGCTACCGAAATATTATTTGGATTTAGGCAAATATCGCAAAGCCACAGCCAAAAATACAACTCCATTTACTCCCCCAGTGAACTTGATAGTAGCGCTGCACACCACGTTACGAATTATGAAAGAGGAAGGCTTGGAGTCAATATTTGCTCGACACGAACGGCTAAAAAACGCTACCCGCGCCGCCATTCAAGGGTTGAATTTACCCCTGTTCGCGGCAGATAGTTCTGCTAGTCCAGCAATTACAGCTGTAGCACCACAGGGAATTGAATCTGATAAGATTCGGTCATTGATGAAAAAACGCTTTGATATTGCCCTAGCAGGTGGTCAAGACCATTTGAGTAATAAGATTTTCCGCATTGGTCACTTGGGCTTTGTGAGCGATCGCGATATCCTTAGCTGTATAGCATCCTTAGAAGTTACCCTAACAGAACTTGGCTACGAAGACTTCACGCCTGGTTCTGGTATAGCAGCAGCAGTTAGAGTGTTTAGTCAGTCCTAATTAATCCGAACTAAATAAAAAGAGCGAGTTAATAATTTAACTTGCTCTTTTTATTTGTATATAAATGAGTATAAACCGTCAGAGTTAATAAACTTATATATCAATCTTTGTATACATTAGAGTTGATGTGACATGCTTTAGTTTTCCTAAATTATACCAAGTTGCCCTAGATAATATTATTTGCTTCGGAGATAGTCACACAGCTTCTTTTACACCAGATAATACTAACTTTGGCAACTTAGTATAATCCCAAATTTGCATAATAGATAGTATTAAGGCTTGAGATTGCAATAATAACCGTTTGCTAGTGACTTTTAATCCAAAATCCAAAATCCAAAATCTAAAATCCAAAATTGGCATCATCTATGCCGTCTCCAGCCAATCATAAATTTGTTCTAACTGCTCTAGAGTAATCAAACCATACTGCCAAAGAATCATTGCCAAAGGGCCTGGGTCTTGCTCCCGATGGCGTAGTGCAACCGCCAGCGATGCCGTGGAAATTGCCAAATCTTCTTGCAAAAAATTAATCAGTCGAGAATATTTCGATGGTGACATTTCGATCTCACCTCCTTGTGCCGAATGTATTGTCATATATGAGTTCACCATTGCTTGGTAGCTAGTAGCCAGTATTTGATCTGTCACTTTGCCGTTATCGGCTATACACCCCAGCACAGTTTTTTCAATTTGCCTTTAAGACAGGCTTATTATTGAGAGTCTGAAAAATAGAACTTTTCGTACAAATCATCTGCTCAATTCTCAAGCACCATTTTTACTGAATTAAATTGGCTCCATCTTGTTTGCTTTTGTGCTTTATTTAATGACACATGTAGTAATAAAGATTCCATAGCCTATACTCTCTTATTGGCGACTATTTACACTTGCGCCCAAGGGAATATTTTTGCAACCAAACTTTAAGACTGCGATTTCAGCTTGGAGACAGTAGAATTTTACATCATTACCACAGTTTTTAAATAGTAGCGTTACAGATGACTTTTTTGCTACAACACGTGACATTTTTTACAAAAAAAACACATACTTCGGTAGTATAGGCTCTGAACAGAGGAATCATCCAAATCTTTATCACCGCAATACAATACAGCTAAGTCTCAATACTGAATTTTGATAGTATCGCCCGCTTTCAACTTCAATTCGGCAGCTCTTCCAGAGCGAAGTTCAATTACCTTATCGATTGGTGTGTTGGGACTATAAGTAGGACAACGCTCGCTTGCACAAGGGGGTGCAGCAGCCTGAATATATTTAACTACACCGTCCCGTAAAAATACCATATCCAAGGCTACAGGTACATTCTTCATCCAGAAACTAATTGATTGTGGAGAAGAGAACGTAAACAGCATCCCTCGGTTATCTGGTAAAGCTGGTCGATACATCAACCCCATCTCTTGCTGTTGTGGTGTCTTCGCCACTTCTAGCTGAATAATTGTTCCATTAGGAACAATGGCTTTAGCAGAAATTGGTAGTTTTTGGCCTAAACTCTCTGGTGCTGGAGTTTGAGAAGCAGGCGTAGGGGTTGGAGGTTTAGCTGTTGTTGGTACAGAACAACCCATCAACAAAACACTCAGCAACATCGAGAGTAAACCTAGCCAACGAGTCATAATTCTTTTTGATTTTGTGATTTAGATTTCAATTTTACAGAATTTAAGCTATAAAACCTACGGCTTTTATTTGTCCCGTAATACACAGCCTTTTTTAGCCTCAATTAACCAGGACTTACGCAAATAATAGTCAAAACCTTTATTATTAGGTAGGGGCAATTTATGAATTGACCCTACCGCCTGTAGTTTTACGTAAGTTCTATGACTAGACAATGCACTTGAGCAAATTGTCAAAAGTAGGCAAACTTCTGTACTAGGATTCTCTTAAAACGTAACCTACGCCGCGCACTGTCTGAATAAGGCGCTTTTGACCTTCATCTTCAATTTTGAGGCGCAAGTAGCGGATGTACACTTCAATGACATTCGACTCACCCAGAAAGTCATAACCCCAAACATTTTCTAAAATTTGTTCGCGAGTTAACACCTCACGGGGATGTTCCATTAAGAATTTTAATAGTTCAAATTCCTTCATTGTCAAGTCAATTGCCCGTCCCCCGTGGATAGCACGGCGAGTTGCGATGTCTAAAATTAGATCCCCAAAGCGCAATTGCTCTGTGGTATCCACATCAGGTTTTAAGTAGAGGCGAATTAACTTTAAAAAGTCTTCTGAGCGGTAAGGCTTGAGGATGTAATCATCCGCTCCTGCTTCTAGACAAGCTACACGATCGTCAACGGTATCTCTTGCCATTAAAACCAACACAGGCGATCGCATACCAGTGCTTCTCAGATTTTTGCACAATGAGAGTCCTGATTCTCCTGCTAGCATCCGATCTAAAACAATTAAAGCAGGTTGGCGATCGCGACAGTATTGCAAACCACTGGTAGCATCATGAGCCAAAATTGATTCATAGCCAGCTTCTTGTAAATCGCAAGAAAGCTGATTTGCTAGGCTCTCATCGGTTTCAATCACCAAAACACAGGGACTTAGAGCAACTGTCATAACAATTTGGGATATTGGATTTGGGATTGTAAAGATATTCCAGAGAAAATCTTTACATCAGTTATAAAGTGCAATTACGAGTTTTTAGTGATGGATCAACCCTGATTTGACACGCTGTTAAGGATGTTTTAGCACGTTCAGGTGTCAGCCATCGAATTCTTCGATGCAATCTTAATAACTCACTCCAAATACCTATCCGTACACCAGTAATTCTGGAAGGAAATTAGCAAACGGGGAATGGGGAAATAATTTTCTGTTTGGTCAGTTGTCTCTTTAAGAATGCCCAATGCCCAATTCCCCATTCCCAATAACTACGGCAATTCTACCGAAGTTGGTTTGGCGATGTGTGGCAAACCCCAACCTAATTTTTCTCGCAAAATTCGGAAAAACTCAGGGGGTTGCAGGCGAATAAATCGGACGGTATATTGCGATCGCTCCATATATACTCTATCTTCTGGGAAGACATAGCACCCTCCATTACCATCTACCACCATCACCAGCCGAGGAATGTTGACTGGGTAAATGTTGACCGATTCAGTATCTGGAAATACTAATGCTCTAGAAGCTAGAGAATGGGGACAAATGGGTACTAACTGTAAAACAGGTACACCAGGAGTCACAACTGGGCCACCAGCACTCAATGAGTAAGCTGTAGAACCAGTAGGTGTAGAAACAATCACACCATCCGCCGCAATATCTACTGGTGCATGACGACCTATGGCAATTTCAAAATGGCACATAGATGTCAAAGGTTCTCGGTGCAGAACCATTTCATTCAAGCACAGGGCTTCCCACAGTACAGCATCTCCCCGAAATACTTTGACGGTGAGCATGGCTCGTTCTTCAATTTCATACTTACCTGTCATTGCCTGTTCTAGTGCTTGGGGCAATTGATTCAAGAAAGTTTCCGTCAAAAATCCCATGTGACCGGTATTCACTGTTAATAGTGGAATACCACAGGGGGCTACCTGACGAGACGCTGCTAAAACAGTGCCGTCTCCCCCTAACACCACTGCAAACTCCATATCTGAGTCAAAACCAGGGGGCGTTAGACCATCAATGGGGGTGTGGCATACAGGACTATCTGGATTAGAGTAGCCCAATATTCCACCGATACTTGATGTGATACACACATCCCAACCAGCTGCGGTTAGCTTGTCTTTCAACTCGATAGCGACACGACCCGCTATCGGTTTAACGTCATTGTAGATAATGCCTGCTTTCGGCACACTCAAATATCCAAGTTTAGGCGATGCTTTGTATTATTTGACACTCCCTAGCCTGATGGCATGGGGATTCTTGGTTCACTGATACACCTTTAAACTGCCTATCCTTTCGGCATTACTTAAACCAAAAACCCGTTCAATTGAACTAAGTTTCGAGCCTAATTTAGACAGCCCCAGAGGGCTTATCTCCCCAAGCTTTAGAGGATTTCTCCCCTTGTTTCCGTGTGCCCCACGGTACTTTTAATTAACAAGTTTTTGACTTTTCTGGTATGGGTGCGCGTTGGCTACCCCAGCTATGTTTATCGTGGTTTTCGCCGCCCACTAACCATTATTATTTCCTAGCCAGTCGTATTGGGGTTGGTTATCCATTTGTGCTAGCGGTTATTCTACCTGTGATATTTTGTTATTATACCAATCACCGGAAACTTTCAAGACAAATTTAAAGAATTAAAGCCGTCTTTTATGACGGGGCTTTTACCCAAATTTTCGGTAATCCTTACACATTTTGGTCATGTAGTCATTAATCTAGAGTCAAATATTCAGAGTCTAGAGTTTTACGACTAATGTTTGTTTTGTGATGATTATTGACTATTGGCTTTTGAAGACTGTTTGAAAGGAGTTTTTTTAGGTTTCTGCTTTTTATTTTTATTTTTCTGGTAGTCTACCTCTTTGAGCTTCTTCATAATTCGGCTGAAGTACTCTTGGAGATAGCTTTCTAGAGTTGTCGTTTGTTGCGGATCTAAACCAAAAACTGTGTATACTTCATCCATTGAAGCATTTAGCTGTTTACCACTAGCCAATACTTCTGTAAATGCTAGCCTGTCGGCTACGTTCCATCCCCACTGAAAAGACCGCATTAAGCCACGCACGGCACGTAGTAAGTTTATCGGCATCCGTGTTACCCTAGCGTCTTTTCCAGATAAGCGTTCGCACAGGTTGATAATTTCTTCTGCACTCCATGCACGAGTACCAACTACAGGAAAAGCTTGGTTTTCCGTTTCGGGCACACTCAAGGCACGGATTGCAAACTTAGCAATGTCTTGAGTATCCATATAGGCAATGGGAGAAGAATTACCTGTAACCCAAACTGGCTGTGCTTCCAAAATTGGAATTCCATACTGACCAATTAACCCTTGCATAAAACCAGCTAGCCGCAAGATGGTATAATTCAAGCCTGACTCAGCCAAGAATAATTCTGTACATCGCTTAATTTCCATTAGCGGTACTTCTGGATATTTATCGGCATCCAAAATTGAAAAGAAAATAAAACGCTCTACACCTGCTGCAATTGCTGCTTGAATTAATGCTACTTTGCCCTCCCAGTCTACTTGTTTGATACTCAGTGAATCCGTAGGGCGAGATGTTGAGGCATCAATAACTTCGGTTACACCAACTAATGCTTCCGCTAGGGTATCGGGGTAACGCAAATTTCCAGGTACGAGTTCTGCACCCCATTCTTTAAGAAAAGCTGCTTTTTTGCTACTCCGCACGAGGCAGCGCACTTTATATCCCTCATCGATTGCACGACGAGCCACTTGTCTTCCTAAGGTGCCAGTGGCACCGACGATTAATAATGTCATGAGGTTTGTAATAAATTTTAATGTTTTATGAAAAGAATGTTATCAGAATAACCTATGCAAACAAAAGTTTACATCTTTTCTCAGGAAATCGTTTTTTATGGAAAAATTCACGGGAAAATGGCTGTCCGTTTACCGGACAAGCTTTTTTCCCAGTTAGCGAAAAGTATGAATGCCGACTTGGGGCGAACAGAACTTTTCAATGAAAAAGGGAGTCGGAAATGGGGAGAATTAAGAACTCCTAACTTCTAACTCCTAATTCAGCACTCAATTACTCTTCTGTGCCTTGAATTTTCAGTAACAAAGCACCTAAGCCCCAGCCCACGAAGATTAAACCGAAGGACAATAGAGCTGCATTCAAAATTTCGCCGCCCATTGGTGTGATTCTCCTTATGCAAATTAGTGTGTGTAAACTAGGTCTAGCAGAAGCTTTTCAATAGTTACTGTAGGATTAGACCTGTGTAAATAATTTTAAACTAGTTTAGCCAGTAATCCCTACTGGTTTGGGGGGCAATCCCTACTGGGGAGCGGAGAAGATGGGGAAATGCTGGAAAACTTGATGATAATTATTATGAATAAATTATATGTATCAAAATAACCAAGGTAATTTAGTGAATTTTCGCCAAGATAACCGCCCGCGTTTGGCGTTGACGCTGGGAGATCCGGCTGGGATTGGGCCGGAGGTGATTTTGAAAGCTTTAGCAGAACCGGAAATTAGTAAAAAATACGACGTTACAGTGGTGGGTAACTGGGATTTGCTGACACAGACTTATCACAAACTGAATTTAACTGAGAATTTAGCACCTTTGGCAAATCCAGATGAGTTGTCAGTGATTGGTGTGCAGTTGGGTGGGGAAATTAAAGGTCAAATTATCCCAGGAACAGGTAATGCGGCTAGTGGTGCGGCTAGTTTTGGCTATATGGAATATGCGATCGCTCAAACACTAGCTGGTAAATTTGATGGGATAGTCACGGGGCCCATCGCAAAATCTGCTTGGAAAGCCGCAGGATATAATTATCCAGGGCAAACGGAACTTTTGGCAGAAAAGTCAGGTGTTGACCGTTTTGGGATGTTATTTGTGGCGCGATCGCCCCATACTGGCTGGACACTCCGCACAATACTAGCTACCACACATATCCCTTTACGTCAAGTAGCGGATACATTGACACCGCAATTGTTGACACAAAAATTGGATTTGCTGGTGGAGTGTTTGGAGAAAGATTTTGGTATACAAAATGGGAGAATTGCGATCGCAGGTTTGAATCCCCATAGTGGCGAACAGGGACAACTTGGACGTGAAGAACAAGATTGGTTAATTCCCTGGTTGGAGCAAGAGCGGCAAAAACGACCACAATTGCAGCTAGATGGGCCGATACCGCCAGATACGATGTGGGTTAAACCTGGTCAAGCTTGGTATGGAAATTCTTTAGTACAAAATCCTGCTGATGGCTACTTGGCACTTTACCACGACCAAGGCTTAATTCCTGTGAAGCTGATGGCGTTCGATCGGGCAGTTAATACTTCTATTGGCCTTCCTTTCGTTCGCACTTCACCCGATCATGGAACAGCGTTTGATATTGCGGGTAAGGGAATTGCTGATGCTACGAGTATGAAAACAGCGATACATTTAGCGGCTGAGTTGGTTAGTCAAAGGCTGGCGGCGAGAAAACTATGAATTATAACTAGACTTGCCCAAAGAATTATGGAAGTGCAACCAAGAGAAATTAGGAATTATCTGACAGTAGATGGAAAAAATATTTTTGATGAGTGGCTTGATTCTCTGCGAGATAGAAGAGCAAAAGCTAAAATAAGAGCCAGACTTGACCGAGTTGAAGATGGTAATTTAGGTGATTGTAAATCAGTTGGAGAAGGTGTTTTTGAATTGAGAATCGACTATGGGCAAGGCTACCGCATATACTTTGGACAAGAAGGGATAACAATTATTATTCTTTTATGTGGTGGAGATAAAAGCACTCAGAAACAAGATGTTGATAAAGCTCAGGAATATTGGAAAGACTATAGGAGTAGAGATAATGCCTAAAAGTGTAAGCTATCACGAAGGACTAGTTAAACATCTTCAAGACCCACTAGAAGCAGCATCTTATATCGAAGTAGTTATAGAAGAGGGCGATCCTAAAATGTTAGGAAAAGCCCTCAAGAATGTAATTGAGGCAAAGGGTGGAATTGATCGGTTTCCAGAGGAAGTTAAGCAATGCTATGAGCAACTCGACTTGATGTTATCTGAGCAAGGAAAAATTGAATTTTATTGTCTGAGTAAATTACTGGATGCATTGGGATTACAGCTAGCAGTAACAGTGAAGTCAGCATGAGGTGATTTCTTAAGGATAGTTGATATCGCTCAGTCTTATACCTTACCAATTTATTTTTACAGTTTATAATTTGTCCCTCGAAGTTATTTATTAATTTCGACAAATTTTACCTATAGGCGAAACTTCGGATAAGCTTTGTACATTTTGATTTTGTTGGAACTTATTTTGAGACGATATATTAAAAGCAATAAAGTTACTGTCTAAGGCTTGAGCAGACACAAAATCACCAAATCAGTTTGTATCAACGCCCCAAACTAACGCAAGTTATACGGTCAAGCCTCAGTAAAAGTATTTAAGCAAGCAATAAAATAATGCTGACTAATTCTTTGTTATGGACTACTTCTGAAGTCAAAAAGCTCAGGAAGTAGTATTTTCGTCGGTAGCTTCAAACTTATAACCATAGCCCCGCACAGTTTTAATAAACTCTGGTACGCTAGGATCGACTTCCATCTTCTTGCGAAGCTGACCAATATGCACATCAACCACCCGGCCATCTCCTATGTAGTCGCAACCCCAGATTTTTTGGATTAGCTGTGGGCGACTCCAAGCTTGATTAGGATGACTTGCCAAAAAATGTAAGATATTAAATTCCAGCGCTGTTAAAGCGAGAGGCTTATCGTTAAGTGTTACCTCCCGACCCTCTGGATTAATTACTAGATGCTTAAAAATGATTCGTTGTGTTGGTGAAGGGTTGATGTAGCGTATCCGCCTCAAAAGAGCTTCTACTCTCACTTCTATTTCTGCAAGACTAAACGGTTTAGTCATGAAATCATCAGCCCCTGCACTCAAGATTTTAATTTTATCAGCCTCATCAGTCCTACTAGTCAGTATCAGTACTAAAACATTAGTACGACTCTGCATTTCTTGGCAGAGGCTATAACCGTTAGCATCCGGCAAATTCCAATCCAGAATTACTAAAGCTGGGTTGAATTGTTCAAACATTGATAAGGCAGTTTTACCATCTGCTGCCGCCTCTATTTGATATTTCCGACTCAAAAAACGATGAACGAGATTTCTCACACCGAAGTCGTCATCAACAATCATAATTTTGGGAGTAGTCGCGGTAATCATAACCATAATGCTGCCTATTGTAGATTGGGCGATTCGCTGTTGCGCCAGTTTTGCAATACGTGTTTCTGTTGAGAGTGGATTCACGCGCGTCTCTGCTGAGTACGATCGCTACTGTAGTACTTGTGTACAATTAATTTTCCATGAAGTTTATGAAAACTTCAGCTAGTGGAATGCCGATCAAATGTATAGTTTGTGTATGATTTTTGTATAATTTTGATTTCTTAATGTAGATTTTTTGACTTTTATATTTAAGATAAGTGTAATTGAAGAGCATTCTACAACCACAAATATTCTAGACAGAAACCAGATACTACAGCAGTTGATACAAATCTATAAAAACAACGCATTCCCTGACTAATTAGTTCTTCACAAAGGCTTACAAACCTAGCCACAAGCCAATCTAGATTCTCAACTCTACCTACTCAACCGTACTTTAAGCAATGGGTATCTCCTTCTGAAGAGGGACTACGAAAATTTACTCAGCGTGCATTTACATGTAGCTACCCTTCTAAGCATACACTATACTACAAGTTTCAGCCGGAGACTATGACAAGCCAAGGACTGAGAGCATCACCAGAAGGTATAAGGGCAGCAAAAACAGCTTTAACAGACAAAACTTGGAGTCAGCATAAATTAGTAATAGCTTTAGGTCTTACACGTCAACCAGGTTCCAAATTTTTTGCAGGTGAATCGGTTTCCCGCTCTTGTTTTGTACAAATTTGCCAACAGTTAGGGTTATTTTGGTAAAAGGTTGCTGGCTTAACTGAAAATGTGGCATTTGAGGTAACGACTAAGGCGCAAATCAAAGGTACTGACCTCGATACAGTAGTGCGGGAAGTGCGTCAAAAGCGCCAAGAGAATCCAAGACCAGTGCAACATTCTGCAAATGTTGGACATTGCTCAGACAGTCTAACTGATGGATATTTACTTCTAATTAAATATCGCCATATTGGTTATGACTGACAGTTCAACGAACAGCAAAAAGAATTGCTACAGCAATATTATGATGTGAATAAATTATTGGTAGATTGCCTTAATAGTGCTACTGGTGTAAATCCAATAGTGCGGCAAGAGATTGAAGAGACATTATTGTTAGCGATCGCAGATATAGAAAAGGTACGTAATTCCTAGAAAAATGGCTAAATATTTTTGATTAATTAGGTAGAAAATTTAATCACTTTAGATATCTTTATAATGTGTTTCAAGAATTAAATATCAAAAATGTAACTTCAAAATATATTTAATCAAGTTAAGAAAAAACTTTTCCTATAGCTAGTATATATTGTCTATATTGGCAATGGATTAAATGGCAGAAAATATTTCAATTATCCAGTCTATCTAAAGAAATAGTTTGAGGATATTCATCCCAGAGAAAGAGCAATTAAATATGTTTAATCCGTTAGATTGCTTTTAATATCGTCAACAAGGAAAAGTTATGGTAAACAATTTAGTCGGCGGCATCATTCCCCCACAACCACCAATAGAAGCACAATCTGATGCTCATGTCCTGAAGTCTCGTCTAGAATGGGGCGAACCAGCTTTTACAATCCTAGATGTGCGCGATCGCAACACCTTCAACCAAGGTCACATTATGGGAGCAATGCCCATGCCAATAGATGAATTGGTACAGCGTGCAGTGCCTTCTTTGGATCAAAGCCGTGATATCTACGTTTACGGTGCTAACGAAGAAGAAACTGCCCAAGCCGCACAACAACTTCGTTCTAATGGATTTCAGCATGTCTCCCAACTCAAAGGTGGTCTTGAGGCATGGAAAGCGATCGGTGGCCCAACAGAAGGTATTGTTGAATCAAAAACTCCCGCAGGTGCAGATGACTACAACGTTGTAGATCGGCTAAAAAATCACCAAGAGAATCTGCAAAAGGGAGGCACTAGCACCACAGAAGCCATTAAAAAAGGAGCTAGTAACCTCAAAGAAGGCATTCAAGAGGGAGCTAGTAACCTTAAAGAAGGCATTCAAGAAGGAGCTAGTAACGTCAAAGAAAGCATTCAAGAGGGAGCTAGTAACCTTAAAGAAGGCATTAAAGAATCTAAAAATTCCACAGACAGAGATGATTCCAATGTTGGCTCTTAGACCAAAAATAACTTAGAAAATTATGCTGAGTAGGGAATCTCACTTCTTTACTCAGCACTGGGAACGGGATAACCGTGCCGCTTCCGCCAACACAAAAGAGGAACTGTTTTGCTCAATGCCCATTTAATCGATCAATGTTCAAACAAATCTTTAAATTGCAATAAATCCAAGGAAACTATTGTTGGCAGAAATTCAAAACATTCTTGAGCAATTTCCCAACGTTCCTCTCGTTTGAGCATTTCTGTTAACTTCTGTTGCACGCTAAGTAAATAGCGCACATCATTGGCAGCATAACTCAGTTGAGCTTCAGATAAGCTAGTGGCATTACCCCAATCAGAACTTTGAGAGCTTTTATCGAGTTCCACTTTTTCTAACTCTTGCACTACATCTTTGAGTCCGTGGCGATTTGTGTAAGTACGGGCTAACTTACTGGCAATTTTGGTGCAAAAAACAGGGTTAACCTGAATCCCTAAATTAGCCCGCAAAGTGGCAAGGTCAAAACGCGCAAAGTGAAATACTTTTACGACATTCGCCGCTTCCAAAAGTTTTTTTAAATTTGGGGCGTTGTCTTGTGCTTTGGCTATGCGGATTGCAGTGACTTTCCCTTCGAGGTTGCACAGTTGGACGAGACACAAGCGATCGCGCTGCGGCAATAATCCCATCGTTTCTGTATCAACTGCGATCGCTGTTGATTCTAAATACTGTCCAAGGGCTGCGTCACTGAGATCGCGATCGCTCACCTGAAAATCTTGTAATGTCATGAATTGTTCAAAAATAATAGCAGTGTCTAGCAGATAAAAGTCTTGTCAGACACTACATTATCATTGTGCAAAAAAATCAGAAATTAAATCTACCTAGTGCGAAAAAATATCTGTGTCAGGTAGACTTCGCCTTGATTATTAGTAGCAACGCCAATTCCAGTGAGGTTGTAATTGCCTTTAAGATTCTTTAGATGTCCCGGACTATTGATCCAACCAGTCACAGCTTCCTCCACAGGGTTACTATATCCCCGGTTGAAAGCAACATTTTCCGCCGCACTGTTGTAGCGAAGAGGGACAGCTTTAACTCGCTTTTCAAATCCCTGATGGCTAAATGGGGTTTTACCCTTAGCCATATTTTGACTATGAATTCTTGCCTGTCGAGTAATATTTGCATTGAGGGTCAACTTTGGCAGTCCTTTAGAAGCCCGATATCGATTAATTTGCTCAAAAACTGATTTTTCTAACTCAGTAGTTTTAAAAGTAGGAGTCGATATTGCAACCTGACTGGAAAAGAGCGACAACAGCTTATTACGGGTGGATGTATTCGTAGAAGGATAATTTGGTATCGGAGCAGTCGTTAATCCACTAGCAAGGACAAGCGCACTTAAAGCGATGCCAAAAGCAGTTTGTCGGAACATGGAGAATTGCGTTATGTGTAGAGATATAAGACTTCTACTCTAACTTATTGTTCCGACGATATATACCACGATACTATTAAGGGTTGATGAATTTCGGCAATTTGGCTACATCCCTTACGGGAAGTACAAATAATCATTTCCAATTGTCAATATTTCAATAGATCGGCTTCATAGAATCACGGTTATTTTTGCTGAGAATTTAAGATTTTCATGAATTACTAAAAAATAATGTAGTATTCAATAGAAAAGTGTCACTGAAATTACATTTTTCCACATCTAACAAAAGCTTTGTCAACAGACTGAAGTTTGGGGAATTTCAGAAAAAATCTAAATTTTGCTAAACTTATCAGCGAAGGAAAATTTGTGTGAAGTAGACTTTGCCTGTACTGGTGGCAGCAACACCAATCCCCGTCTTGTCATAATTGCCTTTAATATTGGCTAGATGTCCTGGACTTTTGAGCCAGCCTTGAACAGCGATCGTGGCAGGATCGCTATATCCTTGGTTATAAGCGACATTTTCACCAGCTGCTCTGTAAGAAATACCGATTGCTTGAACACGCTCTGAAAATCCTGTATGTCCAAAGGGAACTTTCCCATTAGCCATATCCTGACTGTGAATCCTAGCTTGATTATCGATCGCAGCATTACGAGTCAGTGCTGGTAGACCTTGGGAAGTTCTGTAGTTATTAATTTGGATGAAAACCGACTGTTCTAGAGCAGCAGTGTTGATACTAGATGCTGCCATTTTGAAAGTATCCCTTGATACGTTTGATAACACGGGTGTAAAATTTGGATTTTTCACAGGAGTAGCGATCGCTCCACTACTGAGAACAATAGTACCTAAAATAACAGTGTAGATTGTTGTTTTAATCATTTGCTGAAAGTAAAGTTCCAGACAATCTAACCAAAGTAGTGTCAATCTGACAAATTGGTTATAGGTCTATATGCCTCTCTTTATGCCAGTTTTTTGTGCAAAAACTGCCAGCAAACGTTTAAATTCACAATTTTACGAAAAGATTGTGCTGTTTATAAAAAACTTTCCTCTACCATTAGTATGATTGTTTTATATAAATAGCATAATTTTTTTCACTAAAACCTTTGTGCAACTAGCTTTGATTGAGAGGTTCTAACTCTTCCTGCACCACGCGCAACACGCGTGCAATATATTCCGCACGCCACTGTTCCCGCTCCTTAATTACCTTGGCATCCGGCTGGTAAGCTTCAATCTCAGTAGGCGATAAAACATCTTTAACCTCTAGCAACCGTTCAATGGTGTCTAGCCGCTCATGCAGTACGGACACCTCACCAGTCAAAGCCATAACGATCGCTAACAATTTATCCGTTTGCGGATTTTCTAAGTAAACAGGTCGTTTACCCTTGGCTGTTTTTACCATATACCAATTCTCCAAAAATAAGACTATACACACAAAAGAGGGAAACCCAGATAAAATCTGACTTTCTCAATTCCAAATTACGAATTGGTATTTACTTCGTTGCCGCGACTACAAACCAACTGCCTTGGCTACCTGAGTTGCCATCATTATTGACTTCATTATTGATTTTTGCTTTCCATGCCCCATTAGGGACAAACTTCTCGAATGTCTTATCTGCGGCAAAACCCGCTTCAGTCGCTAGTGTCACCAAATCCAGATCGCGTACAGCACTCCAGAATGGTTCGTTGTTGTTAGCGGTTTCCCAATCAAAAATGAACTGTGTATACACATCCATGTGACGATACAAGGGTGCTTCCAGATGGAGCATCATGCCGCCAGGAGCCAGTAGACGATGAGATTCTTGCATAACTTTACGGACGGCTGGCGGGGGAATTTCATGCAGCAAAATGTGAGAAACCACTAAGTCAAATGATTCATCTGGGAAGTTAGTATGCTCGGCATTTTGCTGTGAGAAGTGTACCCCTTTGCCCAAGGCTTCGGCTCTTGCATGAGCATAACGCAACATGGGTGCGCCTACATCTATGGCATGAATTTCTGCATCTGGGTAAGCATCTACGTAGGGTAATGTGCTATTACCAATAGAACATCCCATATCGAGAATTTTTCTAGGTCGAAAGTCGGGATACTCTGGCAGAAGGTAGTTTTGGACTATAGATAGCCCCATATCATTGTTAAGCGGCCCCAACCAACCCAGACCATAAACGTAAACGCCGCGATCGTAAGTTGCGCCAGCAGCTAGATCGTCAGCAGTGAATTCACTGTGATATCCTCCGGGCATACAGTGAATATCTACAGCCTTTTGATGATTAGGTATTTGAAAATTTGGGTCGAGGGTTAAAGTACTCAGTTCACCACCCCGATTTTTGGCACGCTCAATCAACTCTGGCAGTTGTCTGTCAACACTAGTATTTACAGCATCCCATAATATTTCCTGGTTGATGCGCTTGAGGGCACTAGTCCATCGGTAGTAGGGTTCATACTGCATTGCTTCCCGAATTTCATGACGATTTTGGGGAGGACGCTGATGTTTTTGTTCAAACTTCGGCTTGGCTAGTTTTTCATAAACTACCTTATTTCCAGGAGCAATATTCCTGAAAATGTGCATTTTCAGACTTTGCATGAAGTTTTGGCGTGCCAACTCATCGTGAGTGGGTTGCGGTAGCATAGCGTGCTGGAATTGTTGCGCCATCATTGCTTCCTCCCAAATATTTTACGTAAATTTACGATTGATCTAACAACTTGGCTACCGTTTGTACATCCTTATCACCGCGTCCAGAGCAGTTAATGACAATTCGGGGACTACCGCTTAGTTGAGGACATAGGGTTTCGAGATAGGCGATCGCATGGGCTGTTTCCAATGCCGGGATAATCCCTTCCAATTTCGATAATCTCTGGAATGCTGCCAAAGCTTCTGCATCCGTCACACTATAGTATTCAGCGCGACCAGTGTCTTTCAAATAGCTATGTTCTGGCCCCACACCCGGATAATCCAACCCCGCACTAATTGAGTGGGCCTCAATGATTTGCCCATCTTCATCTTGTAATAGATAACTCATTGCTCCGTGCAGTACACCAACTCGTCCTTTTGTCAAGGTTGCTGCGTGTTTTTCGGTATTAACACCTTCTCCGGCGGCCTCAATCCCAATGAACCGGATAGAAGACTCATTAATAAACTCATAGAATAGTCCCATCGCATTGGAACCACCACCTACACAAGCCAAGAGAATATCAGGAAGTGCGCCCCACTTTTCCATTGCTTGTGCGCGAGTTTCTTGACCAATTACTGCATGGAAATCACGTACCATCATCGGGTAAGGATGGGGCCCTGCTACTGAACCGAGGATGTAGTGAGTTGTTTCCACATTTGTTACCCAATCGCGGATTGCTTCAGAAGTGGCATCTTTCAGGGTTCCAGTTCCCGCTTCCACCGGACGCACTTCTGCCCCCATCAACCGCATTCTAAACACATTTAAAGATTGGCGTTCCATATCATGAACGCCCATATAAATTACGCATTCCAGCCCAAAACGAGCGCAAACAGTGGCTGTAGCAACTCCATGTTGTCCAGCACCCGTTTCGGCAATAATCCGTTGCTTACCCATGCGTTTCGCCAACAATACCTGACCAAGGGCATTATTGATTTTGTGAGCGCCAGTATGATTTAAATCTTCGCGCTTTAAATAAATTTGTGGCCCGGTGCGATCGGGTCGGGCATAATGAGTAGTTAGGCGTTCAGCGAAATACAATGGTGTTGCGCGTCCTACATAATCCCGTAACAACTGCTGTAATTCTGCTTGAAAACCAGGGTCATTGCGGTATTGCTGATAAGCTGTTTCTAATTCAGCAAGCGCAGGCATCAGCGTTTCAGGCACATACTTACCGCCGAAGCGTCCAAAGCGACCTAGAGAATCGGGAACCTGAACAGTTGAGCTTGGAGAGAGGGGAGTGGTAGTCACGGGCTGTTTTCGATGACGGGAATGACTTAATTATTATAGAAAAGTCTGGAGCATATCTGGAGTATACCTGGGGTATATCTAGGGACTGGGGACTGGGGACTGGGGACTGGG
>NZ_NOLK01000077.1:0-35787 GCF_002245985.1 Nostoc sp. 'Peltigera membranacea cyanobiont' 232 | reverse complement strand
CATCAGGATCTTGAGTAAAGAGAGCAGGGCGACCAGAAGCGCTGGGTTGAATGGGATAATTGTGATTGAGCAACTCTTGTTTGGCAGCGTCCAAGTTAGCGACTGAGAAAGCGACGTGGGGGTTGCGTCCCCATTTTTCGTTTGGGTTTTCGGTGGGGACAGTAGGTGCAACGATCAGGTGAATTTGATAGTTGCCGACTTGATACCATGCACCAGCGTATTTTAGGGAACGATCTATTTTAGATAATCCCAATACTTTGCCATAAAAGTGTTCTGAGCGTTCTAAGTCAGTTACGAGAATTGCTGTGTGGAGACTTTGGGTAATTTGCATTGTCGGTAAGTGCGATCGCGTTTACTTAAATTTTGACGTAGTTTGACACTTACGGGGAGTAGGGAAGATGAAGGGGATAAGGGAGATGGGGGAGAATAACTAATGACAAATGACAAACTAAAAAATGATGAATGCTCAATTAAGTCTTACAGAAATGAATGTTGCACGGGAGATTTTACAAGATTACGATCCTGCACAACACGCATTGAATCACTTGAAAAAACACAATGGCAAAGTTGAAACCGCTTTTGAGGATTTGTGGATTGAGAAAAATGGGCAACCGTTGATACAGCAAAGTAAATCACTTTGGCAAGTAAGCGCTATTGTATTGATGCGATCGCACTAAGTAGAACGACTGGACTTTAGTCCTGATTTGAGAACTAAAGTTCTCACTACAAACCTTTAATTATTTACCCTGTTCTACTTACTTGCCAATGAGTGCCGTCTTGCGGTTGAGTATTTGCATCGCTGTGTTATCTCAATGCAACCTATTGCAATTTGATTGTATGGGGTAACAATGCTATTGCATCGACTGACAATGGCATTGTATCGGGTAACAATGGCATTGTATCGACTGACAATGGGATTGTATTGGGTGACAATGGCATTGTATCGACTAACAATGCCATTGCATCGACTTGCTACGCCTGCCTAATCACTCCATCACTCTGGTAATCTCTCTAACACCTTCCGTGTCATCGCTCCCCGATCGATAGGGACGGTAGGCGATCGCCTTTTCAAGCTTTTATTCCTCCTCGTCGTCCTCCCGATCTCCGGTTTTCGCCAATAATGATAGTCACGGTGTTGTCAAGAGCCTTAAAGTCAACGATGGCTGCGCCAACGCTAGAAGCGAACGCAAATTCCACATCATCAACATCTTTGATAGTTACTACCGTCGCACCGGGATAGTGCTTTAGGTTTTCAATCAGTTCTAAGACTGTGGTTGTCATGTAGTTTTCTGAGTAAGTGTGCAGACATCAAAATATCACCACTCGGTAAACTCGTTACCGCGTTAGCGTAGCTCGCCGTAGGCATCCAGCGAACCTGAAGAACCTGAATAAAACCGTCCTGCCTACTGTGGCTAGGGCGGTTTTGTTTTGCGTAGCTTGCCGCCTTCGGCATCGCGGTGGGGTTGAGGGGGTTGGGTGCGATCGCCTGCAATAATTCTAGAAAGTGCCTAGACGCTTCCTCGGCTTGTCACCATACATCACTTACCCTTTTAGTATTTAAGCATTTGCGCCCAGAATAGAAGAGTCATAGTGCTGTAGCAAATCTTCTGGATCGTTGTAAATTGCCAGCGCTTGAGACAGTTGTTCATCGCTAAAGCCACCGCAACGCAAAGCAATCACACCCACCCCTGCTTTGCCAGCAGACTCAATATCGTAGGGAGAATCTCCTAGCATCACTACTTTTTCGGGTGTCATTTTCCCTTTTTTCAAGGCGGCTTGTACAATGTCAGGAGCAGGTTTAGATGCTTCGGCATCATCGGATGTAGTTACTTCCGATAGCAAGTCATCTACTTGGGCAATTTTGAGCATGATCTCAAGTTCTTCAGAACTCGCTGAACTAGCAACAACCAGATGCAATCCCGATTTTTGCATCTTTAATATTAATTCTCTGCTACCATTGGCAGCAGTAATCTGCGGTATCAATTTGTTAAATAATAGTTCTTTGCGTCGCTCGGCGATCGCTTTGCCAGTTCCTTCTTCACTATTTAATTCTGGCGCTACTTTGGGAATCAGTTGATCTCCACCCATGCCCATGAGTGGTCTGAGTGTTTCAAATGGCACTTCAAAGTCATAAGCTGCAAATGCCTCTACCCAGGAATTTGCATGAACATCATTACTCAATACCAGTGTGCCATCAATATCTAAAATTACTCCTTCTAATGCCATGAAAAACCTCAACTGACGTTTTGTTTCATTGCTGATAATGGCATGGCACAGTAGTTTAGTTCATCATCCCAACAGAAGAGAAAGAGGTTAGAGAAGAGATGGCGATCGCTTGAGATAATTCGAGTATAGTGCGATCGCTTTCGCTCTTTGCTTTAAAATCAATGACAAAATGTCCAAGCCACAAAAATGTCTACAATTTTAACTTCTCACCACGAATCGAATAATCTAACAACTCCATCGGATGAATAACTGAAATCTTCTTACCTTGCAACTGCAAATGTTTCGTAATTTGCAAAGTACACCCCGGATTAGCAGAAGCGATTAACTCAGCACCAGTATTCAATAAATTCTGCACTTTTTGCTGACCCAATTCTTCAGAAACTTCTGGTTGCAGCATATTATAAACCCCAGCACTGCCACAACATAAAGCTGCATCTATTGGTTCTCTCAATTTCACTCCCGGAATTTGTCGCAATACCTGACGCGGTTGCACGCTAATCTTTTGACCATGCAATAAATGACAGGCATCTTGATAAACTAAATTCAAGGGTTTATCGGTCAAAGGTGACAGTTTTGCTGTTAAGCCAACAGTTGCCAAAAACTCTTGAGCATCTTTCACTTTAGCTGCAAAATCCTTCGCCTTTTCCCGATATTCTGGGTCATCTTCTAAAATGTGACCGTATTCTTTTAAAGTATGACCGCAACCAGCAGCATTGATAATCACAAAATCTACATCAGTCTTAGCAAAACTATCAATCATTTGCCTTGCTAGAGCTTTCGCCTGTTCTGTTTGTCCTTGGTGTTCGGGAAGTGCTGCACAACAACCTTGAGATTTGGGAATCACAACTTCACAACCATTCGCCGTTAAAACCCGCACAGTTGCTTCATTCACGGGGGAGAAAAACAGCCGTTGCACGCAACCCAAAATCACCCCAACGCGATACCGCTTTTCACCTTTAGCAGGAATTACACTAGGCAAAGTATCTTGAAAAGATTTGAGAGTAATTTCTGGCAGAATTGATTCCATTGCTGCCAAACGGGGCGATATTTTATTCAGTAAACCTGTAGCGTGAAAGAATTTAGCAAACCCCAACTTTTGATAAACCAACAACGGAACTAATAAAACTCGTAAAAGATTGGGATAAGGAAACAGAGAAAATATCAGTTGACGAAAAAATTTATCTGGCAAACTGCGGGGATAATTTCGTTCAACTTGGTGACGAGTTGCAGAAATCAACTTGTCATACTGCACCCCAGAAGGACAAGTACTCACACAAGCAAGACATCCCAAACAAGAATCAAAATGTTCTACTGTAGCCGTATTTAGAGCAATCTCACCCTCGTTAATTGCATCCATTAAATAGATACGTCCTCTAGGTGAATCCATCTCCTTCCCAAGCACCCGATAACTCGGACAAGTCGAGAGACAAAATCCACAATGGACACAACTATCAATTAACTTTGGATCGGGCGGATGAATCTCGTCAAAGCCCTTCAAATTCTTTAAACTAGCCGTATTATTAACAGAATTTTCTGAAACTTGCATAATTATTCTTTCCCCTCTCTATCTCAGCGCCCTCAGCGTCTCTGCGGTTCGATTTGTTAAATCCCACCCACAAACCGACCAGGACTTAAAATATTCTTACTATCAAACTGTTCTTTAATCCGGCGCATCAACGGCAAAGCATTTCCCGTATAACCCCAAACATCTATTTGTTCTTTAACCGCCTTTGGTGCTGACAAAATTGTTAAAAAACCTCTATTCCCTTGAGTGCGTAGGCGCAGCCCGTCGTAGGCATCGCTTCCAGTAGAGCCTAGCCGGTCGCGGATTTTCAAAACCTGATTTTTACTCTCTAATTGTAACAAACCTAAACCACTACTAATATGAATCAAACCCAACTCTACTTGAGTCAAAATCTCCACAGCAGCAGTAGGTAACACTCCTATTTTGCAGGTAATTACAGATTCTGTAGCATTAGTATGTATTCGTTCTTGCAATCTCTGCCATAGACTAGCCTCATCAGCATCGGCAAAAATTGCTCCATCTAAGCCCAACTTTTGCCCCACTTCCAAAACTCGGTTTGACTGTTCTTTAACACTCTCACTAATACTTTGAAAGCGGGCAATTAATCCTAGCCCTTCACCTAAACCTAGGCTGGATACTAATTTAGTTGATAGCAAATCAGCCTGAACTGGTGTTAAAGCCGAGCCTCGAAGGATATCAGCCGCTTGGGATACAGCCTCGGCACTACCAGTTAATACTACCGTCCCCGATGCCTCTGATAGCGGATACAGACGAAAAGTTAGTTGACTAATAAAGCCTAATGTGCCATAAGACCCAGTAAGCAACTTCATTAAGTCATATCCGGCAACATTTTTAACTACTCTTCCCCCAGCTTTGGCGATTTCTCCATCAGCACGGACAAAGGTAATACCTAGTAGCTGGTCGCGCACACTACCATAACGTTGTCGCAGAGAACCTGTATCACCTGTGGCAACAATACCACCGATGGTTGCTGACTCCGGTGCTGTGGGATCAAGGGCAAGAAATTGCCGCGATTTTGCTAAAAGTGCTTGGAGATCGGAGAACTTCATCCCAGCTTCTACTGTGACAGTCAAATCGCCAACAGCGTGTTCAATCAGTTGGTTGATGCGTTCTGTACTAACTACGACATCAACGCCCTTAGCTAAACCACCCCAGCTAAGTTTACTGCCACTACCACAGGGGAGGACGCGCCAGTTGTGACTGTGAGCTTTGGTGATAACTGCGGCTAGTTGTTGTTGGGTGCGGGGATAGACGATACAACTGGGAGTTTTTCCAGAAGCTATAGCCTGTTGGATACGTTTTTGCTGGTCTATTTCGATATTTTCCCAAAGGCAAACAGCATTTTCTTCGCCGATAATAGATGCAAAATCAGTAGCGCACACGCCTTGCGGCCTGTCGTTAGACATCGCTTTCATTGAGTTTATTTTTTTACGCCCTACATCTAATTTACTGGCTAACCTGACCAAAAAAGCGTATTGCCATTAATAACGGTAGCTTTCAGATAAAGAGCGATCGCTGCTAACCTAATAAAAAAAGGGTTGTTCTTCTGGCGATCGCTACTTATTTACAATAAACTTTTTGCCGCAGTCTGTAACTTTAAGGCTTATAGACCCTGTACTAAGACCACTTGTATATTTTGGCCTAGAGCCGGAGGAATATTTTTCTCCACTATCAATTATCCTTAACTGAACCCTATTGACCTATATTCTTCGGAAACTTTCTCATGTCCTGATGGCAATTTTAAAATCTCAGGAAAAAATTAGTAGATTAGTTAATTTAACTAATCTACTACATGTAGAGTTAGGAGACAGAGGTTTATATAGGACTCCTATTTGATTTTTGAACAAAATTAGGTATGTAGGGTGTGTTAGAACGAAGTTCGTAACGCACCACTATCAAGGGTTTCGTGCCGTACTCTCCGCGATAACACCCTACGGATATTTTCAGAAATCAAACCGGATTCCTATATATAGAATATTTATTTTATTCCTAAAAATATGGAATTTTATAAAGTAATTTTATGTTAGTTTGACTAACTTTTAAAAAAAGGTAGCAGATGGGGAGAAATTACCCATCCGCTACAAGCAAACGGAGGTATAAACTTGATTATTTAATTGGCATGAATCAATTCTTGAGGCGCGGCGGCATCATAAGCTACAGCTTTAACAAATTCTTTGAGTACATCTTTGAGTCTTTGGTCAATTTCCTCATCTAAGACGACGCTATTATCAGCTTGTCGTTGAATTTGTTTGTCTACTGCATAAATAGTAGCTAGAATATGCCGCGCTCCTAATTCAGATAGTACAGGTTTTAGGGCATATTCAATTGCCAATAAATGAGCGATGGTTCCACCCAAAGCAATTGGTAATACAGGTTTACCTGTCAATGATTTTTGTGGCAGCAAATCTAGAAATGTTTTCAGCACTCCTGTGTAAGCAGCTTTGTAAATTGGGGTGGCAATAATCACACCATCTGCCTTTGCTAATAAAGCTTTTGGCTGTTCTAAAGCAGGGCTGTCGTATCGTCCAAAAACTAAATCTTCAGCAGGCAAATCCCGAACTGAAATAATGTCTACATGCAAGCCTTCTTGTTGTAAAAGGTTGGCGGTGTATTCAATAACACCATAAGTTCTAGATGGATGGGTTGGACTACCTACGATCGCTAAAATATTTGTCATTCAATTAAACTCCTAATGTATTAATGGGAATGGGGAATTGGAAATAACCAATTCCCTAAACTTTACTAGGATATGGATGTGGCTTTCTCTTTATGTTGCTTAGGGAAATCTTCATTTGCCACAATTTCGCCAAATGGACTTAAGACATGTTGCTTTTCCACTGTCGGCAGATTCTCTAAGGGCAAATGGGGAAATAGAAGTTCTGCAACTCGATAAGCTTCCTCTAAGTGGGGATAGCCAGAGAGGATAAAAGACTCAATACCCAAATCTGCATATTCCAAGATCCTGGCTGCTACGGTTTGAGGATCGCCTACTAAGGCTGTTCCCGCACCACCCCGTACCAAACCGACTCCTGCCCACAGGTTCGGGCTAATCTCTAATGCCTCACGATTACCGTGGTGTAATTGAGTCATCCGTTGTTGTCCAACTGAATCCATCCGCGCATAAGCTTTTTGAGCTTTAGCGATCGCTTCGTCATCTACATATTTAATCAAATCATTGGCTGCATCCCAAGCTGCACTCTCGGTTTCGCGCACAATCACATGTAAACGAATCCCAAACTGCAAAGTTCGGCCTTGTGATAAAGCAAGTCTGCGAACTGATGCAATCTTCTCAGCTACTTGCGCTGGTGGTTCCCCCCAAGTCAGATAGACATCTATGTGCTTGGCAGCAATGTTTTGAGCAACTGGAGAGGAACCGCCAAACCACAAGGGCGGATATGGCTTTTGAACAGGTGGAAACAGCAGTTTACCATCTTGAATATTAAAATAATCGCCCTGAAGATTGGCTTGTTGTCCACTAGCGATCGCTCGCCATACTGTCAAAAATTCATCTGTTAATTCATAGCGCCGATCGTGATCCAAATGCAAGCCATCTCCCGCTAACTCTACGGGATCGCCTCCTGTCACAACATTAATCAGCAAGCGTCCTCCAGAGAGGCGATCGAAAGTTGCCGCCATCCGCGCTGCAACTCCAGGTGATACCAAGCCGGGACGAATCGCTACCAAAAAACGCATCTGTCGTGTCAGTGATACTAGCGTTGATGCTACAATCCAAGCATCTTCGCAAGAACGTCCTGTGGGCAGTAATGCCCCTGTATAACCAAGGTCATCCACCGCTTGGGCAATCTGCCGCAGATAAGGAAAGCTTACTGCCCGCCCGCCTGTAGCAGTTGCAAGGTAGCGTCCGTCGCCGTGGGTTGGGATGAACCATAGTAGCTGCATGAATCTTGTCCTTTTAAACTACGGTAAGACGATAGAACTACCGTGCTTTCTTTATAGATGTAGAGTATCACATATTCTACAAAAGCCCGCAAGAAGTTTTTCAAAAAACTCCGGCATTCCTATCAGACCAATGTATATTAAGCGGTGTTCAATAAGTTGGCGATCGGAGAAATTGGTGGGATTGGGGATTTGGGGCATGGTTATTCTCCTGTCCCGTTGTTCCTTTCCTTATCTCTCCAGGAAGAATACAACAATGGCAGATTTATGTATATTGGTTCCTAGAAAGTCTGCGACAGCAAAAGTAAAAGTATTAACTACATCTGCCTGTGTATGGACTGTGGCTGGCTTTGAGAAAGCTATTGGTTGTATTTCGTGGGAAATGGAACGATTGGATCGGACTACTTAGGATCTCACAACCACCTCTGATGGAGATAATAATTGAACTAGAGGGAAGGGAGCAGAGAGAAGGGGGAGAAGGTCAAATGGAGCGGATTAGCGCCTAGTATATTGTTTAAAAATAATTTGTCGTTTCTTAGCTAATTTTAATCAGTCTATCAGGGCTAATTCAGAGCGATCGCTGATTATAGTGATTAATGTAGGGAATTCCGTACTGGAGTTGATTGTCCAGTTAACCGGAAAATAGAAAATAATAGATATATGGACAAACGGTATTTTTTACAGGCTAGTGCAGTAATAGTCGGCACAGCATTGTTATCAAGGTATATCAACTGGGGGTCAAAAGAGATGACAACTTCTAATAGTGGATTTGAAATTACCAAACCAGAACAAGAGTGGCGCACGATTTTAACGCCAGAACAGTTTAATGTCTTGCGTAAACACGGGACTGAACGCCCTAACACCAGCCCATTGGATAAGGAATACGACAATGGTACTTACTATTGTGCTGCGTGCGAACAGCCACTATTTACCTCTGATACCAAATTTAATAGTGGTACTGGCTGGCCCAGCTTTTTTAACCCGATTGAAGGTGCGATCGCTACTACTGTAGATAAGTCGTTGTTTATGAGCAGAACTGAAGTGCATTGTAGTCGCTGTGGTGGTCATCTGGGTCATGTTTTTGATGACGGCCCTGCACCCACTGGCAAACGCTACTGTATGAACGGGGTTTCGCTGAAATTTACTCCTGCCTAACTTAGTAACATAGGCGTAGTCCGTCGTAGATATAGCACGTGCTAACTTAAACTATCAGATTTTGAGGCTTGACCAAGGGTGAATAAATTGTTGACAATAACTTCTCCTCCTCAATGCTACTGGATGAAGTATTGTCAATTTAAATAAATACAACTCTTGGTCTTCGCTAAAGCTATTTACCTAAATCCTTCTACTTGTTTGGATCGTTTTTATCCTTTTTGTCTTTAGGATCTTTTTTAGGTTTTTTAACTTCTTTATTACTTTTTCTTTCTTTAGACATTAGCGTTCTCCAACTAGGTTATTTAGTGAAAGCTTCCACATTCTGCCATCAATAAATCAGGAAATGACTTACCTAATATTCTTTTCAGGCAAAAAAGAAACTATAAGACATAAATGCTACTAACTACTATGATACGGTGTTGTTTGATTTAATGTAGCTTGAATCCATATTGCCAGAGGTTGCCCAAATTATACAAAGATTTAGGTTATACGATGTCCGATTAATTAGTCAGGACTTACGCAAATATAATAGCCAAAACTACATGCGGTAGGGGTAATTTATGAATTGCTCCTACCGCTTGTGGTTTTGCGTAAATCCTATCCTAGCTCCCTTTGACTATTGCTCCAACAATTTTATCCGTTGCCACCAACGATTCAGGGGATAATAGACCACAGGTGCCCACAGACTACTAAGAATGGCAGAGGCTAGGGCGACACGCTGGTAATATGTCCAAATATCTGTTACTTTGCGATCGCCTGTCAAAGTTAATTGCAATCCAAAGATAGTTTCTGCCAAAACTGCCATCACAAAGACAATTACAGCAATCGAAATAAAATCTTCTTCAATAAAACGCTGTTTCTGGAGCAGACCAGTTAAAACTCCCACTATCCCTAAACTGATGGCATGAGTAGGGTTAGGTGCTGTCATAGAATCTTGAAGTAACCCCAGAACTATACCTGCTAAGGCTCCGGCAAACACTGTGCGCTTCACACTCCAAGCTACCACCCAAATTAACAACCAGTTAGGGCCAATTCCCAATAATTCCATACCTGGCAGGCGAGTTGGCAATAATAGTAAACATAACAGTACAGAACTAGCCGTGACTATGTAACCCAACAACTTACGAGCACCAGGATGCCAACGAGAAAGCGGCTGGATTCGGAATTTCGATTTTCGCTCTGACGATTTTGGCTTTTTCTGCCTGCTAATACCAAATGCAGGAATCTTCATTTTTCTATGGATTTTCTTGAATAATTTACTTAGACTTTTGCGGCACTTGATTGACTGACTTTTGGTTTTCCAACTCTTGGTTTTCTGGCTTTGGATAAACTGCTACCCAATCAAGAGAGCGGATTGGCGGAAAAAGCTCAATTTTTGCTACTGATGCCGGAAGTTTCTTTAAATCCAGTGACTTAATTCGTCCTACTGCCAAGCCAGAGGGAAATTTCTGACTATAAGTAGATGTGGAAACTAAATCTCCTATCTTGACATTTGGAACTTTTTCATAAAACTCCAGCACAGCTTCTGCAGAAGAATCTCCTCGTAAAACGCCTTTAGCTGCCGTGCGGCTAACTGATACACCCACTTGACTCTTAAGGTCACTGATTAACAACACGCGGCTAGTATTAGGAGTTACACTCTCCACCAAACCTACTAATCCACCATCAGCCTTGACTACAAAGCCTTCCTGAATCCCTGAATTCGTACCGCGATTTAGAGTAACTTGTTGCCACCACTGGTCAGCACTACGTCCTACCACCCTGGCTGGAATTGGCCGTGATGCTAGTGGCTCTTTTTCCACATAGCCTAATAAATCTTGTAGCTTTGTCTTTTGACTTTCCAAATCTACTATACGGGTTTGCAATTCCAATATCCGGGCATCTCTAATCCGTTCTTCTGGAGTTGGCCCTGACTGCAACATCTCTAATGGACGGGTAATTGCCTGGTATGTCTCAAGCACCAATTCACCTTGAGTCTGTCGCAATACGAAAGCACTACCAACAACTAGAGTTAACAACCCGATTTGTAAGCCTTTACGATCCCACCAACGCCGTATTGTAACCATATATACCTTTATCTACTTATACAATTAAGTTCTATTTGGATTCTATTTATATAGAACCCAAATAGAACTCAAATAGAACTCAAGTATGATATTTTTTTGCTACATATTGCGAGAGCTTTCGGTAACAACCCGTTCTAGCTGTTTGAAGTTTTCTAACACCCGACCTGTTCCCAGCACAACACAACAGAGAGGGTCGGCAGCAATATGGGTTACTATTCCGGTTTCATGACTAATTAAGGTGTCTATGCCTTTGAGCAAAGCACCACCACCAGCTAACATGATACCTCTGTCAATAATGTCTGCTGCTAATTCTGGAGGTGTACGTTCCAGTGTCCGCTTCACAGCTTCTATAATTACTGATAGCGGTTCCAACATGCTTTCACGAATTTCTGGGCCTTTGATGGTTACAGTTCGCGGTAGACCAGAAAGCAGGTGTAAGCCTCGGATTTCCATCATGGCATCATTATCATCATGAGTAGGATAGGCAGAACCAAGCCGAATCTTGATTTCCTCGGCAGTCCGTTCGCCAATGACTAAGTTATGAACTTTCTTAATATACTGAATGATCGAATCAGTCAGTTCATCCCCAGCAATGCGTACTGATTCGCTAATTACCGTACCCTGAAGACTTAGCACGGCGACTTCTGTTGTACCACCACCAATATCGATGATCATGTTGCCAGTGGGTTCAGCAACAGGTAGTCCTGCACCAATAGCCGCGGCTACAGGTTCATCGATTAAATAAACTTTTCTTGCTCCTGCTTGGTGGGCTGCATCCATCACTGCTCGCCTTTCTACACCTGTGACACCACTGGGAATGCCAATGACAATTCGGGGTAGAATCAGAGATTTACCTTCATTTACACGCTGAATAAAGCTTTTCAGCATCAACTCGGCTATATCGAAATCAGCGATTACACCATCACGCAAGGGGCGGAGGGCAATCACATTTCCGGGTGTGCGGCCGAGCATTTTTTTAGCTTCTTCTCCTACTGCTAGTGCTACCTTTTCATTGACATCGATAGCAACGACAGAAGGCTCTTGCAGTACAATACCTTTCCCAGATACATAAACCAGGGTGTTAGCAGTACCGAGGTCGATACCCATATCCCATGATGTGCGAAAGTTCCTAAAAATACCCACGCTTCTCTAAGCCCCCTATGTGCGATACTTCTTGACTACAACGGTAAGAGTGGATTCGATTATCTTTGTATCCTGAGTTCAGCAAACTAAACTATATTTTTATATGATTCCCAGGAATATTTACTATGTCTCAGTCCCTTGTTTTTTGATATTCTCTGGTTTGCTTAGTATATCCGTATACTTTTATGTGTTTCTCCAAGTAGTTATGTATAATTTTTCAATTCCACTATATTGTTAACTGTTTAACACATTATTTTCAAGTGTTTCATAATTCGCTATGATAAAAGTCAGAATTAATGAGTACACCTGTACTGAAAGGTAAAACCTATGAGTATCAATATTGTCACCCTTGTTGGCCGTGTAGGCGGCGACCCAGATATAAAATATTTTGAGTCTGGTAGTGTTAAGTGTAGATTGACACTAGCTGTAAAAAGGCGATCGCGCAACAGCGACGAACCTGACTGGTTCACCCTGGAATTATGGGATAAAACCGCCGAAGTAGCAGGTAATTATGTGCGTAAGGGCAGCTTAATTGGCATCAAAGGTTCCTTAAAGTTTGACACATGGAGCGATCGCCAAACAGGAGCAAACCGCTCCTCACCAGTTATTAGAGTAGACCAACTAGAATTATTAGGCTCTAAGCGAGATGGAGAGGCCGGTACAGGAGATATGTCTTCAGAACATTTTTAATTAATTGGGGATTGGGAATTGATAATTGATTATTAGCCCTTTGCCTTCACAAATGACAAAATGCAAAGTCTGAGCGCCGGCTTCCGGCGATCAGAACTTTGTAAGAGAGGACTAATGACAAATGACTAATAACTAATTTGCAACGTCACCGATGCTTCTACTTCCTGTTCACCACCAACGACAGGGGTTGAAGCATCAACTACCTTAGCAGCTTCAGCCCGTAAAAACATTGGTGGTGGCGGAGGCGCAGTGGCATTATTAACTTGAATGCTGACTATCTCTTTGGATTTGAAACCCAAGGCACTGAAAACAGCATCAGCTTGCTGCTGGGCATCTTGGGTGGCTTCCTTTAATGCTTGCTTTTGAGCAGCTGCGATCGCTTCGTCATTGGCAACAAAACTAATACCATTAATTTGTGTTGCACCTGCTTTCACTGCATCATCCAATAATGTCCCAGCTTTCTCGGTGGGAATGCGAAAACTTACGGTGTTATTGGCAGCATAGCCTGTAATTCTCTGCACATTATCAGTGTAGCTGTAAACTGGATTCAGTCGGATACCAGTAGTTTGTAATTTTTCGACATTTTGGCTCTTGAGGAACGCAACCACAGCTGATGACCTCCGGGCGGCTTCTTGCTGTACCTCCTGTGCTGTTTTCCCCTGAATTTCTACTCCTAAACTGACTTGTGCCAAGGTTGTAGGAATTGTTTCCACTCCGCGACCACTGACACTAAGGGTTCGCCACAATTTCTCCTTTTCTTGCGCCAATGCAGGTAGTACAAAAGTTGCACATAAAAGCATTGCTAAAGGCAGTATTTTCCACAAGTTTCCAGACGGAAACTGAGAACCAGGTAAAGCGGCTCTAGTCATAAGATTTGCACTCCTCAAAGTATCCACAGATGTTTTTAATAAGCGTATTTAGCAATCTTTGTGATGACTGTTGATTTTTAACAGTCACCACAAGTTTTTCACAACTTAAGTGCGATCGCTAGATACGATTTCTATGTTCTTACTTTGACACTGCGATCGTCAAAAACTGAAATGGTTACATTTTTTGAAACTAAAAAAATTACACTTATAGTCCATCAAGCTAGTTTTGACGGTTTATAGTAAGCACTAAAGTGCTTAAAAAATAAGGATTTTAGGGCTGACTACGAACTTTGCAAAAATTAAGATTTAAAAGCTTCCAAGTGCATCTTGATAGATGTTTTTCAGAAACGCGTCAGAATCAAAGAGAAGGATTTTCACAGAACCCATGCATTTGTTAGATCCAATCAACTTCTCTTTTCCTCTGCTGGCTACCGCAACAGAAGCCGCAGACAGTTCAATGGTAGTAGCCGCAGTGCTACTAAGCTTAGTAGTCGTTTACCTCGCCAGCAAAGTTGGTGGAGAGTTATCAAACAAAGTGGGTTTACCGCCCGTCTTAGGCGAACTAGTAGGTGGTGTAGTCGTAGGAATCTCTGTTTTCCACCTCTTAGTGTTTCCAGAAGGCAGCACAGATAGTTCTAACTCTTTGATCGTGTCCTTCCTGCAAATTACTGCTGGTTTAACTCCTGAAGCCACTCCAGCCGTGTTTGCAGCGCAGTCTGAGGTCATTTCCGTTTTGGCAGAATTGGGTGTGATTATTCTGCTGTTTGAAATCGGCTTGGAGTCGAACTTAAAAGACTTAATGGCAGTTGGTATCCAAGCCACCGTCGTAGCGGTAGTGGGGGTAGTAGTACCCTTTACTGCTGGGACTGTGGGACTGATGACTTTGTTTGGTATTAGTGCTGTACCCGCAATTTTTGCCGGGGCGGCTTTGACAGCTACTAGTATTGGGATTACTTCCAAGGTGCTGTCAGAGTTGGGGCGACTCAATTCTAAAGAAGGGCAGATTATTTTGGGTGCTGCCGTAATTGACGATGTTCTAGGAATCATCGTTTTGGCGGTAGTTGCCAGTTTAGCTAAAGATGGCGTGGTGGATGTCAGCAAAGTTATTTACTTGATTATCAGCGCCACTGGTTTTATTTTGGGAGCAATTCTACTAGGGAATGTTTTCAATAAGTCCTTTGTAGCGATCGCCGATCAACTCAAAACACGTGGTGGATTGGTAATACCAGCATTCATCTTCGCCTTTGCTATGGCATACCTTGCCGCCGTCATCCACTTAGAAGCAATTTTGGGAGCTTTTGCGGCGGGTTTAGTTCTAGAAGAGACAGATAAGCGTAAAGAACTGCAAACGCAAGTCTGCCCCATTGCCGATATGTTAGTGCCAATTTTCTTTGTAACTGTTGGGGCAAAAACTGATTTGGGAGTCTTAAACCCAGCAATTCCCGACAATCGAGAAGGTTTAATTATGGCAACTTTCCTGATTACAGTAGCCATTCTCGGTAAAGTAATCACAGGCTTAAGCGTGTTTGGTCAACCGGAAATCAACCGTTTAGCGATCGGTGTGGGGATGATTCCTAGAGGGGAAGTTGGCTTAGTGTTTGCTAGTGTCGGCGCAGCCAGTGGCGCTCTCTCGAAACCATTAGGGGCAGCAATCATCATGATGGTTATCTTGACAACCTTTTTAGCTCCTCCTTTGTTACGATTTGTGTTTCCAGACCCAAAAACTGCGGATGCAGGCTTAGACCAACTGGTTTTAGACGGTTCCTCTGGAAACTCGTTGGTAATTGAACCACCTCAGTCAAGGGTGTCAGCATCAAATGATAGTGACAATTTGGAAGTAACTCCAGAATCTGGCGATCGCTAATCAAAGTCTTGGGTAAATTCTTACTGAGTTCTGAGTAATTTTCCCTCAGAACTCAAGACTCTAACATCAGTACTATCACCGTGCTTGGAAGATTTTGCGATTGTGCAGTGGAAACTTCTCTCCTCAAATTTCCGTCCCATCTGATTGTAAAATAATCGTTTGTTTATAATTTCTACCAGCATTCAGAATGTTATTTATTTCCAGTCTCTCTTGGCTTGTGAGCCTTTATCTGAATATTTTTCAGCTAATTGGGGAGTAACACCCATAAATCTTGCTAAATCATCTGACAGTAATGGGAATTATTTACTTAGTGCATTGATGGCAAAAAATAAAAAACAGTTATCAGTGAACGGTTATCAGTTATCAGTTTTTTAGCTTCCTTGGAAGTCATAATTCCTACCTCTAAAGGTGGAAAATTTCACATGGGGATTTAGACCCAATATGATGCCCGATCGCTGATTTAAGCGTGTTTTTATACCAGCTTAAAAAATCAAAAAAGGAATCAAAAATCAAGTTTAGGTGGTGACGGTGTGATGATTTACCAATGAGTTGAGATATTAACGGCTCCCATGAACGTGAATTAGGAGAAAGGACTGTGAAATTACACTGGTTACTACCCAGCACTATTGGAACTATCTTCATGCTATCGTCGCCTGCAATGGCTGCGAAACTTGAATCTTGGCGCTTTGATGCCAATCAAAACAGGCTGGAAATTAATACTGTAGGAGCAGTTCAACCCCAAGCACAACTAATTTTCAATCCGACTCGGCTGGTAATTGATTTGCCAGGAACCACATTTGGCCGTCCGCAATTAACCCAACAGGTGGGCGGTGGAATTCGCTCGATCCGAGTTGGGCAGTTTGATACAGAAACAACCCGGATAGTTGTCGAACTGACACCTGGTTATACTTTAGACCCCAAACGAGTCCAATTTGTTGGGACAACTGGCGATCGCTGGACGGTGCAATTACCTAGACCAGAAGTCGATAGAGTAGCCTCATCACCCACCTTATCTCCCAGAAGTGCTTACACTGTTGTTACCCCAGACTCTGAGCCTCAACCTAGTATTTCAAGGGTTGCCACTACTACACGAGGGGCGACTCAAATTGAGAGCTTGACAGTAACAGGCGATGGGTTGTTTATCCGTACCAGTGGTGGCAATCCTCCGATTCAGGTAATTCGCAGCCGCGATCGCGCTACCATTTTCATTGATATCTCTGGCGCATCTTTATCACCACGTTTGGCGCAACAGAATAATATACCCGTCAACAAACATGGTATTAGCCGTGTTGAGTTCACCCGACTACAAAGCCAACCTCCTGGTGTTCGCCTGACTTTGCGGGTAGATAAAAATAGCCCAGACTGGGGAGCAACTAATAGTAACAGTGGTGGTTTAGTGGTTCTGCCTGGTCGCGTTGTCAGATTGCCTGGAAGTAATAATTCAGACAATCAGTCAGACGCAATTTCCTTTCCCAGCAGAACGCCTGCCAACAACTCGCCAGCTACAATTGAGTCTGTACAACTGGCTGATAATGGCAGACAACTACTCATTAGAGCCGACCAAACTTTATCTGCTACAGGAAGTTGGGATAGAGCCTCCGGTGTATTCCGTGTCACAATTCCCAATGCCAAGTTAGCTCCCAAAGTTACAGGCCCTACTTTTGCTGCCAATAGCCCCATTCTGCGGGTACGGCTGCAACCGCAAGCGCCCAACACAGTTGTTGTTTTAGTTCAACCAGCAGGCGGGGTGCAACTTGGGCAACCCCAGCAAATCGGTGGCCAGCTTTTAGTACCAATCCAAGGTTCCCGTCGAGTCGTCGCCCTCCCCGGAAGACCCCCCTTTGCTTTACCTGGGCTACCACCCCCAACTCGTGGGCCATTCCCAGATCCAAATAATCCCAATCCGCAGCCCCTAACACAACCACAGCGCCGAGTTACCAATGGGCGCGTGGTAGTGATTATTGACCCCGGACATGGTGGCAAAGATTCAGGAGCGCTTGGCATTGGAGGAGCACGCGAAAAAGATGTGATCTTGCCGATTGGTAAAAGGCTGGGTGAGATTTTGCAGCAACATGGTGTCCAAGTGATTCTCACCAGGGATTCTGACTATTTTGTTACCCTTCCGGGACGGGTGCAATTAGCAGAGCGAGCTAATGCTGATGTGTTTGTTAGCATCCACGCTAATTCCGCAGGTGCGAGTCGTCCTGATGTGAATGGTTTGGAAGTCTATTATTACGACAGTGGTCTGGATTTAGCTCGCGTTGTCCGTAGTAGTATTCTTCAAAGTATTGGTACTCTCAAAGACAGAGGAGTACGACGAGCCAGATTTTATGTCCTCAGAAAAAGTTCTATGCCCTCCATTCTCGTGGAAACGGGTTATATGACTGGTCGAGAGGATATGGCTAGGCTTAGAACCTCAGCTTACCAAAATCAAATGGCAGAAGCGATCGCTCGTGGCGTTCTTCAGTATCTAAAGAGAAGATAAGTAGTTTAGTCGAAATTGTTGAGTAAATACATCTAATCTTTACCATTTTTATCCAATTTAGTAGTAAAACAATTTAAGTATTCTTGCGGCGGGACAAGAGTAGCTTCTTTGTTATTGTCATCTGATGCTTTACCAGTCAAATTTATCTGAGCTAATGGCATGGCAAAATCATCAGAGCGTGCTATATTTTACGCCATTAGCTGTGTCTTAATAACAGCGCAAAACTCAAGGTAAGCGGTGATGGTGTGAGGATTTGCCAATATGTTGAGATGTTAACGGCTCCCATGAATGTGAATCAGGAGAAAGGACTGTGAAATTACACTGGTTACTATCCAGTACTATTGGAACTATCTTCATGCTATCGTCGCCAGCCATGGCCGCGAAACTTGAATCTTGGCGTTTTGATGCCAATCAAAACAGGCTGGAAATTAATACATTAGGGAATGTTCAACCCCAAGCACAATTAATTTTTAATCCCACTCGTTTAGTAATTGATTTACCAGGAACCACATTTGGCCGTCCGCAATTAACCCAACAGGTGGGCGGTGCAATTCGCGCTATCCGGGTTGGGCAATTTGACGAACAAACAACACGAATAGTCGTTGAATTGACTCCTGGGTATACTTTAGACCCCAAGGGAGTACAATTTGTTGGTAGAACTGGCGATCGCTGGATGGTGCAATTACCTACACCAGTAGCCGATAATAATGTCCCCTCAACAAATACTGCGGGACAACAAGAACAAGCCATAGCCACAGAAACTTCGCCGAGAACATCTCCATCAGTGTTCTCCGAAAGGGATATTTACAATGTAGTGACAACAAGCCCTGTCAATCCACCTAGAAATGGAATGCTTGTCGCCAGAGTTACTCAAATTGAGAACTTACAAGTCACAGGCGATGGGTTTTTCGTCCGTACCAATGGTGGTAATCCTCAGATTAAGGTAAATCGTAGCAACGATCAAAGAGCAATTAACTTCGACATTGCCGGCGCTACTTTATCACCAAGTCTAAAGCAGCGCGATTTGTCAATTAATCGCTATGGTGTCAGCAGCATTCAGTTCAGTCAATTACAAACAAGCCCATCTGTTGTTCGCATGACTTTACAGGTGGACGAAAATAGTCAAAATTGGCGGGCAACTACTAGCAGTGTTGGTGGTTTTGTGCTTCTGCCTAGTCGTGGCATTGCCCAGTTACCTGGAGGTAATAGTCCACGCCCCATACCATCTAGTACAGCTACAATTGAGTCTGTACAATTGGCTAATAATGGCACACAACTGCTGATTAGAGCAGACCAAGCTGTATCTGCGACAGGAGGTTGGGATAGAACCTCTGGTCTATTCCGTATTACCATCAACAATGCTCGGTTAGCTCCCAAAGTCACAGGCCCGACTTTTAATCCTAATAGCCCTATCCTGCGAGTCCGCCTGCAACCACAAGAATCCAATACTGTGGTCGTCTTAGTGCAACCAGCAGCTGGAGTGCAAATTGGGGAACTCAATCAAGTTGGCGACGAGCTTTTGGCTTTAGAATTACAACCCTCTCGTAGTGTCACGCCACCCCTTGTTTTACCTCCTCTATCATCGTCAAACCAAGGGCAATTCCCAAACCCCATAGATAATCCCCGTCCTATATCCCGGCCACAGCCTCGCCCCTCAGTTCCTAGAGGAAAATTACTAGTTGTGATTGACCCAGGACATGGTGGAAAGGACTCAGGCGCACCTGGCATAGGTGGACTTTTAGAAAAGGATGTAATTCTGCCTATTGGGAAAAGGGTAGCAGCAATTTTAGAGCAACATGGCGTACAAGCAGTACTAACGCGGGATGCTGACTTTTTCGTAGAACTTCAAGGACGGGTAGAAATTGCCGAGCGAGTTAATGCGACTGCATTTGTCAGCATTCACGCTAATTCCGTTGATAATCGGCCTGATGTCAATGGGTTAGAGGTATATTATTACGATAGCGGTTATGCTCTGGCTGAAGTTGTTCGCAATACCATCCTCCAGAACATTGATACAATCAATAACCGGGGAACCCGTAAAGCCAGATTCTACGTTCTCAGAAAAAGCTCTATGCCGTCGATTTTAGTAGAAACGGGTTATATGACTGGTCGAGAAGATAATCCCAGGTTGGCATCACCAGAGTATCAAAATCGCATGGCAGAAGCGATCGCTCGTGGCATCCTAAAATACTTACAGCGTTAATATAGTAAAAATTACTATTAAAAGGTGGTATTTAGACTCCTTTGGCGTGCAGAATTTAGTGGTCAATTAGCCGATTGTCTGCTAAATTCTGTATTTTAAATCCCAAAACCTAAATTAATATCTGCCTGTGTATTCATCTTCGATCTTTGATGCGAATCTTGACGATTTTTCGGCTCAAGAACCCCAACGTGCCCCAATTGGCATCTTTGACAGTGGTGTAGGTGGACTGACGGTACTGCGCCAACTATATCGGCAACTCCCCAATGAATCAATTGTTTACTTTGGGGATACAGCCCGACTTCCTTACGGAATTCGCTCACAAGCAGAAATTTTACAATTTACGCGCGAAATTCTTACCTGGTTACAACAGCAGCAGGTAAAAATGGTAATTATGGCTTGCAACACCAGTTCTGCCCTTGCCCTAGAAACCGTGCGTCAAGAATTCAACATCCCCATTTTGGGAGTAATTCTACCGGGTGCCAAAGCTGCGGTGCAGCAAGGAAAGCGGATTGGTGTAATTGCTACTCCAGCTACGGCGAAAAGTAATGCTTATAAGCACGCCATCCTCGAAATTGCCCCTGATGTCCAAGTCTGGCAAGTTGGCTGTCCTGAGTTTGTGCCACTCATTGAGCAAAACCGGATTCATGACCCTTACACTGCTGAAGTGGCACGAGCCTATCTAGAACCTTTAATAGAGCAGGAAATCGACACCTTAGTTCACGGCTGTACCCATTATCCCCACCTTACACCAGTATTGCGATCGCTCCTCCCCTCTCAAGTCAAGCTAGTTGACCCAGCCGTTCATGTCGTGGCAGCTTGTGCCCAAGAGTTAGATTTGCTAGGCTTAAAAAATACCCACCTCCCACTGCCAACTCGCTTCGCAGTTAGTGGTTGTCCCCAACAGTTTTCCCAGTCAGGAGTGCAGTGGCTGGGCTATACCCCAATGGTTGAAGAAGTTTGCTTTACTGATACTGCGATTTCCCAAGTCCAATAAAACTAATTTGTCCTTTGTTTTGATTTAAAGACAAAGGACAAATTACAAATGACTACTGACTATTAACTGCTTCAGTCACCTTTGCCCTTACAGATATCTCCTGCTTGTGTTTTCCTTCGGCAGATGAAGGAAAACTTCTAGAAACAGTCTTTGTACCCGTTCGCTTTGCCAGTGCTAATAACAGGTAGACTGTGAACAAATATCCAGACGCTAAAATAAAAATCATCATAGGTATACTTCCGTAAATCATTGTTCTACTAGCACCTTTTCAAACGAATATAAAATTCCATAAAATTAGTAGAACCTCAGCCAACCAAGTACATTCTTGATTGCTGTAGTTTCCTATGGTAAAATTACCTATAGAGACCCAATTCTCTACGGACAAAGAATTTATTGTCTAATGAGACTGATTGCAGACCATAGACCCCACAGTAGTTAGGTTGCCTTTTAGCAATCTAAAACTACGCTTCTCAGAGGTCTACTCGATCTACGTTATTTTTACTCATACTGTCTGTGAAAAGAGCAATGCTTGCGCTCAACGTGCGCTGAAGACGTGTAGCGGCTTCCCATAGGGATATTGCATAGCTCCAAACCAGGAGTTTTGCATATCGTAGAAAAAATAAAAGGGATTATTCCCTTAATCTAGACTACGACTAATTATTTTAGACCCACATCACCGAGCCAGTAAAATCACCTAGTAAGTGACTTACTTTTGCGGTGTGAATATCTGAAAAATTTAAAATTCCTATAATCTAGCGTAACACAACGACCCTGAATTTGAAGCCCATTCGACTGCTAAATTTCAAATTTTTTGAATAACTACACTTCAGTTCTGAAGAAACTTAGTTTTATCTATTGGCAACTTAATTTTAAGGACATCCATTTTGTCAATAAGTAATCTTGCTTGAATTCTACTTTTAACTGTGGCGGTAAACGCGTATCAGCAAGCTACTCGATCCAATTAAAGCTGATATTTACTCCCGTATACTGAGAGGTCATGTTTTAAGTTAGTTTAAAACTCAAATTTCTCCAAAATTAAGCATAATTGCTTATTGACAAGCGCAGTAACATCCTTTTATGTCACTGATAGACTCATAAAAATGGGATTAACTTATGAAAACTTTGCGCTGGCACAGGGTTATCTTAAAATGAGTGTAGGATATGTAAACTTTCGTAACCTAAGTCAGAGTCCGCCCATCCATGACCCCAGCCACCTCCATGTTTAACCCTGTGGAAGCAGACCTGCGACTACTAGCAGATAACCTAAAACAGCTAGTTGGAAATCGCCACCCCATTTTGTTTGCAGCAGCCGAATATTTATTCGGAGCCGGGGGAAAGCGTATCAGACCAGCAATTGTCCTGCTAATATCGCGGGCAACCATGTTAGATCGAGACATTACACCCCGTCATCGCCGCCTAGCTGAGATTACAGAAATGATTCACACAGCAAGTTTGGTACATGACGATGTGGTAGATGAATCAGACGTGCGGCGAGGCGTTCCTACTGTTCATAGTTTCTTTAACAGTAACCGCATTGCCATATTAGCAGGAGATTTTCTCTTTGCCCAATCTTCCTGGTATTTAGCAAACTTGGATAATTTGGAGGTGGTAAAACTCCTCTCAGAAGTCATTATGGATCTGGCTACTGGGGAGATCCAGCAGGGACTAAATCGTTTTGAAGCTGGTATGTCGATTGAAACTTACCTCCAGAAGAGTTATTACAAAACAGCTTCGTTAATTGCCAACAGTTCTAAAGCTGCTGGGTTACTCAGTGAAGTTTCGCGGGAAACTGTTGAGCATCTGTATAGCTACGGTCGTCATTTTGGCATAGCATTTCAAATTGTTGACGACATTCTAGATTTCACCAGTACAACAGATACCTTGGGTAAACCAGTGGGGTCAGATTTGAAAAGTGGTAATCTGACAGCACCAGTTTTATTTGCTTTAGCAGAAAAACCATCCTTGGAAGTGTTGATTGACCGGGAGTTTGCTCAAGAAGAGGATTTAGAGCAAGCACTAGCACTAATTCAAGATAGTCAAGGTATACAGCAAGCGCGAGAGTTAGCTGCTCACCATGCTAAGTTAGCAATTGAACATCTTGCAGTTCTCCCACCTTCAGAATCTCATCAGGCATTGATTAACATAGCTGAGTACACACTGAGTCGTCTCTATTAAATTAGATAGGTACAAAATGGGGCTTTAGATGGCAAGTTAAACCTACCGGATATTTTTAGGTGGGGAAATTTTGCTCGATGGTCAGCTAAATTTTGAAAAATGTTCACTGATAACTATTTGTTTATCAATTTTAGATTAGGCGGAAAATTAAGCCGATCGATTGGTCTTTTAAAGAACAAAAAGGGTAGTGACGGGCATTAATTTCTTTTCATCAAAAACTTTTTTAAAAGAATTTGAGATTTAAAATTTGGGATGTGGGATTGTATCTAAAAAATCCCACATCCCAAATTTTTCTATGCAATATCAGGGGGTATGTGTTTAGGCGATCGCTCCTGTCGCAACTGTTGCTGCATGAGTTTCTCTAGATCGGTTCGCCGAATTTCAACGGTATGAGTGGTCTTACCCGGCGTTTCCAAAAAAATGATCCCATCTACGGGTTCTAATGCCACCAATTGGAACAAAATATGGGTGACAGGAACAATTTTAGCTAGCATTTGAGGGTCAAGCCCAGCAGGGGAAATTAGAGAGACATCCTGTATGGTAGGGAAAGCGTAAATAACTCGCTTTTCCAATCCTGGATTAGTCCGATTGCTCAAAGTAGTTAAAACCCAGCTTGACTCCGAATTTTGGAGAATATAGTACTGGGAGTGACGTAATTTTAAAGCGATCGCTCTAAGGGCAGGAGCAATTGCTGCAATCAGATTTGGTGTTATACCATCGCGGGGTGCATTGTCAATCAGCAATTGAATTTGTGCTTCTAAATCCATAATGACTTGTATACGGCTCCTGGGTAATGGCAATAACATCTATCAAAGTGTGAACAATCCCATCCAAGTTGGGAATAATAAAATCAGACATATCCTTAATGTAGGATTGGTCTGCGTTTAGCTTATACGTAAAACCAAAAAAGCCAATACCCACAGTCGTACAGGTTGTATTTAAATACTTAGGGTCTTTTGAAAACCGAGACTATGAATTCAGCCGCAACCGCAACTATTCCATCTGCAAATATTCTGGGAGAAAATTCTAAAGGCGTGGAGGCGATCTTTCAACTCCTGTCCAAGGAGTTTCAACAATCGACCAAAGCTTCGGAACAGAATTGCCATGATGTAGCAACACGTATTACCACCGAAGTCTATCGGATTTGCCATGAGAGCAAACGTATCCAAGCTTCTGGAACTGTAGAAAGCTCGGCGATCACCCTGGCTCGGCATCGGCTGCAACAGTGTCTCAGGTACTATCAGTTGGGTTCAAATCGGGGCAGAGTAGAATTACACAGTACTCTGAGTGCAATTATTTATCGATACATTAATCCGCCTCAGAAGCAATTGAGTTATCAAGGGCGACTGACTATAATTGAAGATTTTTTACAAAGTTTTTATCTAGAAGCATTAAACGCTTTCCGGCGAGAAAATCAACTTGGCGCTACTTATCGCCCTCAGACGCTTCTAGAATTGTCCGAGTACATGGCATTTACCGAACGCTACGGCAAACGACGCATTCCTTTACCAGGCCGTCAGCAGCAGTTAATTATCTTGCGGGCGCAAACTTTTTCTCAACAGCAGCCCCCAGAAACCAGCGTAGATATAGAACAAGCCGCAGAAGGCAGCAATAATGAAGGTGATGGTTCTTGGGAAGAACCAGCAGTACATCAATTGCGCTCCACAATGGCAACCCAAGCCGAACCCGAACCCGAAGAAGATACCTTGCGCTCTGTTGTGGTTACAGAATTAATGAATTATCTCGAACAACGGCAACAATCTGACTGCGCTGATTACTTTTCCCTCCGCCTCCAGGATCTATCAGCCCAGGAAATTGAGTCGGTTTTAGGTTTAACCCCTCGTCAGAGAGATTACTTACAGCAGCGCTTCAAGTATCATTTGATTCGGTTTGCATTATTACACCGTTGGGAATTAGTTCACGAGTGGCTAGAAGCCTCTTTACACACCAATTTGGGTTTAACTCCCCAGCAATGGCAAGTATACACAGCACAGCTGGATAGTAAGCAACGGTCTTTATTAGAGTTGAAGCAACAAGGACAAGCCGATGAGAAAATCGCCAAAACTTTAGGGCTGTCAATGGCACAACTTCAAAAACGATGGTTTAAGATTCTTGAGCAAGCTTGGGAAATTCGTAACTCATTAGTGTCCGGATCAGGTGCATCTACTCATGAATAGTGACTCAGAATCCTCACAATATCAGTATCTCGGTTGGTTATTGACAGATGATGTCAAAAATAACGAGCAATCTGTACCATGTGAGGAAAATGACGGGGTAAAAAAACTTCTCAATGAAGCCACTGCTTCAAAAAGCAGTGAGCCAAAATTGGGAGGAACGTCCCAGACCTTTCAATTGGGAGAAATTCCTACTGTGCAAGATCGTTTCCAAGCCGTCCTTAAGCGTCGGTTACAAATCCAAGTCCAAGACCACCCACCTTTGTTTCCCTGGGAAACACAATTAATCGACTATCCCGATTTTGTTGATGAGCCGTCAATGACGCTCGTTCCTACCTGGGGATGGATGGTACAACAGTCGAAGCTGAACCTGCCGCGTCCTTTACCGGAGAGAGTTTTTCAGCAATTGCTGGAACAATGTCAGGCGTTGGTGACATCTTCAATACCTCTGGGAGCAAAATTAGTTCAAGTGGTGGAGAACTTTTTTCCCAACGATTCTCAAGCATTAAACGATATAGCTGGACTGGTGCTAAGAAGCACCTATCGATCTGTAAATACTCTGGAGACAATACCCAATATCCAGAGCGATTACTCAGATTTACAACCACGTCAACAGATGGCTTTGTCGTTGCTAGCGGCTAAACAACTGCTGGAAAATCTGACTCTACCACTTTCAGCAACCAGTCCAGTGGTGGAAAGACAATGGCTAACCACTGTCGGTAATTTGAACATCAGAGTAGAGTATCAGTCTGTAGGTAAACTTACAAAGTTACTTGTTCAAGCTGAGTTACCCGTTAAAGGAACTTTGATCCTTCGTGGAAGTGGCACTCTAGCAATGGCAACATCTTCGACTTCGGGATACTTAAGTGTAGAGTTAGGCTGCGAGCAACTTAACCCAACTTATACTCTGGAAGTTGAGTTTCCAGAAATAGACCAACAGCCGCTTTTGTTTGTCATCAACCCTACTGTGTAACTTTAACTACTATCGCTAGGATGTAATGCCGAATATCTTAAGGTAACTATTGCCTAGCTGTTGCCTTGGGGCTTTTTCATGCTCTAGATAATACTAGCAACAGGGTGCTTACTTATACTTAAGGCGTGGTTACAGTTAACCAGTGGGTATGGACTTAGCCTCCACCCGATAATTGATTTTTTGTGGATACTCGTCAGTCCACTCAGTTATTAGCAAAGCCTGGGAAACGGGTTAGTTTCTTGTGTTGTGCTGATTTCGCCTCTATTTTACCAAGCCACCAATTTTTCACAACGAATTTATTCGCTTGTGTTGTTTTTTTATCCAAAATTATGTTCGCTCTTGGCGTTACAGTTTGCGGTAACGTTATATATCAATGCGCTTGGGTTAAGTCAATTTATTTGACGTACCGTAGAGGCGCAGAGAACGCAGAGAGAAGAAAGAAATGCTTTAGGACTTACGTCCTGTACAAATTAATCGAGGGCTTTAACTTTTAAAATATGCGCTAAACCTTCATCGATGCTTAAAGACAGGATAAGAAAGCTTGCTGTAACGGGAATACTTTAAAGTAGGGCGAACAGTTTTGTCCTCAGCATTGTTTCCGTAGCATGTATAACTTAGACTCGAAATGCTCAACTTATCTAGGATGAATCGGTTTTGGCGTGTCCCTGTAGGTAATTTCTGGCGGCAAAATTTACAGAAGTCGCCTTTGACAGAAGTAGAAGATTCGATTTCTTTGCGATCGCTAGTCCTAGGATTGGTTATTTTGGGAATTGTGGCGACGGATATCGCCGCCGAAACTTCATTCAGTTTTTGGGCGTTACCCCTGAGTTTAGTGGGTGCGATTTGGAGTTACTATCGTCGCCATGATGCCAATGTTGCAATTAAGTTTTGCATTGCCATTGGTATGTTAATAGCACTCGGTAATTTCTTTGGGCGGTTAGTGGGAGAGTTGAATGATACGCGGTTGAGTTTGGCAGAGTTATTAATTCAACTTCAGGTGTTGCACAGCTTTGATACACCCCGCCGGAAAAATTTAGGTTATTCGATTGTTATAGGATTGATTTTATTAGGTGTGGCGGCAACCCTAAGTCAGACTTTAGCATTTGCACCTGTGTTGCTGTTATTTTTAGCGATCGCTCTCCCAACTTTAGTATTAGATTATCGATCGCGCTTGGGTTTGCAGCCATTAAAAACTCAAAAGGAAAAACTCAACAAGAAAAATTCCTCAACTCTTAATTTTAAGTTTTTAATTCTAACTTTTTTGCTAATTGTCGGTCTAGGACTGGCAATTTTTGCTGTTTTACCCCGATTCCCTGGCTATCAGTTACGGAATTTTCCTGTAAGTTCTGCTATTCAAGTAAAAGGCAATTTCACAGGTCGTAGCATCATTAATCCTGGTTATGTCCGCCAAGGAAATGGAAATAATCAAGGTAGTGGTAGCGGTGGTACGGGACAAAATAAAACAGGTGAACCGGGAAAGATAGATAATAATTTTTATTACGGTTTTAATAGCCAGATTAACCAAAACTTGCGGGGCGAGATGAAACCGAAAGTTGTGATGCGGGTGCGATCGCAAGCTGAGGGTTTTTGGCGAGTATTAGGATTTGACCGTTATACAGGTAAGGGATGGGAAGTTTCCCGGAATGAAAATGTTATGACCATGAGGCGATCGCCTTGGTCTTACCAAATTTTCCTGAATCCACCTGTGATGACTGGTAAAACCCAAGAGATAGTCCAAACCTATACAGTGGTGGACGATTTGCCTAACTTAATTCCGGCGATGGCTTATCCCAAAGAGATTTACTTTCCCACACCACTGATTGCGGTTGATACAGAAAATGGATTGCGATCGCCTGTAGAATTATCACAAGGACTCACTTACACAGTAATTTCTGAAGTACCATCCCGCGATCGCACTTTGTTAGGTGAAGCTTCTACTAATTATCCGCAACAGATTAAGAAGCATTATCTGCAAATTCCTCCCGAAATTGCCGAAAAAGTCCGACAGCGCACCGAAGAAATTCTTGCTGACTACAATCGGGAAGGGGTATCAAAGTCTTCTAAAAGACTGGATTCTCCCTACGAAAAAGCTCTCTACTTAGCTCAATATTTAAAGCAACGCTACTCTCTTCCGCAAAATCCCTTAGATTTGCCTTATTTGGGAGAAAAAGATGATTTAGTAGAATCTTTTTTATTCAAATATAAAGGCGGCTATCCAGACCACTTCTCAACAGTTCTCACGGTGATGCTACGTTCCATTGGTATCCCAGCGAGGTTAGTAGCAGGATTTAGTGCAGGAGAATTTAATCCATTTACAGGGCTATATGTTGTCCGTAATACTGACGCTTATGCAATGACGGAAGTATATTTTCCCAAATATGGCTGGTTCGCCTTTGACCCGATTCCCAATCATCCCCTCATTCCTCCATCAGTGGAAGATACTCAGACTTTTAGTGTGTTGCGCCAATTGTGGCACTGGGTTGCTGGATGGTTGCCTTCTCCAGTGACAGGTTTGTTGAATAATCTATTTGAGACAATATTTAGATGGGTGATTAGAGCGATCGCTTGGTTTTTAGCTTTATTCTCTCAAGGTTGGTTTGGCGTATTAACTGGCTTAATTTTGACAACTACAGCAGCTTTCTTCGGTTGGCTGGGTTGGGACCAGTGGCGAGAGTGGCGCAACCGCCGATGGCTAAAGAAGTTGCCAGCAATGGAAAGCCTTTATCAACAAATGCTGCAATGGACAACCCAAAAAGGTCTAGGTAAACATCCAGCACAAACACCTTTAGAGTATGCCAGAGGATCGTACCAGCATCATACCCCAGCAACTGCTGAGGTAATAGATGAAATTTGTCAAGCCTATGTCGGCTGGCGTTATGGTGGTCATCCGCCTAACTTGCAGCGACTGCGAGAAAGATGGTTAGAACTAAAAAAGGCTGGTAAGACTGATAAGTAGTTCAAGTTACAGGGTATCAACTAATGTGTATTTGTTACTCCTCAATTCATGCGATGTTTTAATCATGACGCAAAGCGACATAAATCGGTAGAAAGAAAGGGTAAAAGGGTGACAGTAGAGTTAATTTGCAACTTTACCAAGGATTGCCAACCATTGTGAATCCAGCCCAATAATAAGGATGGGTAAGTAATTGCTCCCCTTCATCACCACTGTTATTAGGTAGAGGCAGGCTCCCCACTACTCCTAAACCTTGTATTTGACCATTTTTTACGTAAATCTGCCCTTTTGCCATACCTAACTGAGCCTGTCTGAGGGCTTCTGCTTTAATCCGAGATGTCCTCAAGTTTTCATAAAATTTCGTCATCAAGGCTGCTGTACCAGCATCATTAACCGACCAAAGACTGGCGACAGTAGTTTTTACGCCTGCTAGCACAGCTAAACCTGCAAATCCAAGTTCCGACTCTTCATCTCCCAAAGCTGTTCTACAAGCACTCAGCACCAGCATTTCAACTTCGGGTTCATTCAAGCGCAACTGTCGTAATTGGTTCAAGCGTAACTTGTCCTCCCACAGTTGAATATAAGAATTACTCAAAGCGCCGGTAGCAAAATCGGCATGGGTTGCCATGTGAATAATCCCAAAAGGTTGTTGGCGACGGATAGTTTTGAGATTTTCTAAAGTGGCTTGCTTGTCTAACAATAATTTGCCCTGCCAGAGTTTAGACACCAGTGTTGATAACTCCAGAGGAACTGCTGGTAAAGGCTCTTGTCCCTGAGTACTCTGAGAAATACCCATCGCTAAGACTTGAGATTTTTTAATGTCTTTATAAAGGGTGTTAGTCAAGCTCAGACTAGGCATCAAGCCAATGCTATATTTTTCTATTAGAAACCCTTTGCCATCATGAAGTGCTGCCATTGGGGTTGAACGTAATCCAATATCCGGTAAAAAGACCAGATTATTGATTTCTCTTGCCTGTAAATCTGCCTCTAGTGGTGCAATAATCCAGCGATAAAGTTGTTGAGATGGACGCAAATAACCGGTGCGGCGACGGTTTTGTGGACTAACTATTTGGTCGCGAAATTCTTGAGCTACTTTGAGAACTTTAGCTCTGGTTGTTTCGGGAATGCGCTTACGGATGGGGTTGCCTTTTCCAGTTACTACGACTATTTCCAGTTGGTCGCTATCCTGTTCTGCTAGAGTATTTAACTGTTTGGTAAACTTTTCAGCTTTCCCTAAATTTCTCTCTGGTATTATCTCCACTGGGACAAAACTGATGTAAATAAATGCAGGTTTAACACCAGTCGCCTCCTCAATTTTATGAGCAATTTCTTTAGCATCATCTAGTGTTTTGATTCTAGGAATAGGGATGCCTAAATGGTCGGCAAAATCATCTGTGAAATCACTTTCGGGTGTGGGATCGGTATTAATAACGGGGTTATTAATATTAGGATTATTTGGAACAGGGTTAACTGGTGTACCTGGAGTGCATTGGAATGAGCAGGGGGGAAGAGTTGGGGTAGGAGTCGGGTTAAAAGTTGGGGTAGGAATCGGAGTCGGAATCGTGGTAGGAATCTGACTGACGTTGATTCCTACCTGTACAGGTGCAGAAGAGGAAACGCGGTCATTTGCACTAATTACAAAAGCATTTAGCGATCCGTTAGTATCTGCCGGAGGTGTGTACACTAAAGTATCGTTGCTAGATAAGGTAGTAACACCAGGGACGACGGGAAGGCCATTGACAGTGAGAGTTCCTGTATTCACTACATCAACCTGGATGGAGGTGATGTCATTATTTGCATCGCTGACCAGTGCAGCCAAACTAGAGAATGTCAAGGTTACTGGTTGATTGGTCTGGGTATTGGGTAGCGATGAGTTTGCCGTTAATGTCGGTGGGGTGTTGACGGAAGTAATGGTAATGCCGGTTGGGGTGCCGTTAGCATCTCCGCCATTAGGTAAGACTGGGAAGTTACCCGAAGCGATGATTGAATCCCCTCTATTAAGCGATCCTGCTGTGCCATTGACACTTGCATCACCGACGATAAAATCCACATTGTTTGGGCCACCATCGTGTTGAATTCTGATAGTACCTCCCACAAGAGGTTGAGCGTTAGTACCTCCTGCACTAGTAAAAAATCCACCAGTAGCGATCGCCTCACCCGCTCCTATTCCTTGAATCAGTCCGTTGGTTAGCACTTGCACATTGCCACCTTGAACAGTGTTACCATCAACAAAATCATCGGCGATCGCCTGAGTGTTGATGTTGGTAAAACGAATATTGCTGCCAGATGTATTGGTAGTCTGTAAAGTAACGTTGCCACCTGTAACATTTCCAGTCCCATCCACTTCGGTGGCGATCGCTGAGGCATTAATGCCATCATTAACGGTGATATTCTCTGTGGCAGTTAAGCTGACTGCGCCAGCCGTGCCGATAAAAGAGCCGCCTCCGGTCTTGGCTACAGACGAGTTTATTGCCCCTGTGGTAATACTACCTGCGGTGGTACTAACTTGTACATTGCCACCAGTACCTAACCCACCAGCATCATTGGAAAAGGAATTAATGGTATCTGTAAGGATATTGCCTGCCGCCGTCAAAGTCACCGTTCCACCCGTGGCATTGCCAATCCCTCCACTATCGCTAGTGTCGATCTGATTTAGGGTAATTCCACCATTGCTGCTAGTGACTTGAACATTACCTGCTGAGTAGCCTTGTCCACTGGCAATAATGTTGCCTGTACTAATGTTGCCAATTGCAGACAAATTTACATCGCCACTTCTGTTGAAATTACGAGTTGTATCTAGATTTCCCAATAATAGGCTGGCTCCCGAAATATTTATTGCTCCTCCGGTTGTCGCGATTGTGTTGGTAGGGTCAACAAAGTTTACAGAACCATTTTGTGAAGTTAAGCTGAAGCTACCACCGCCTAAGTTTAATGTAGCGACACCAGGGGTAGTTACTCCGGGCGTAGCTCCGGTGATGTTATTGATAGTAATATTACCTGTGGCTTGCAAGTTGATATTTGCACCGGATGCTGCGATCGCACCCCATGAAACGGTATTAGCCCCAATATCTGCATCCCCAAAGGCAATATTACCAGCTGTGGCATCAAAATCACCTGTCCCGTTTGCACCATCAATAATGGTCAATGTGCTTGGGTCTAGTAATAAAGTGCCAAAACTGCCATTGGGGGCTGAAGTATCTACTAAACCGTTGAAGGTCAAGAAATTTTTGCCTGATACTTCTACAAAACCACCATTGCCGGCATTTGCTCCTCCACGAGCCGAAATGCGACCAAAATATTGAGTTGTATCGTTACCCCAAACAATTACCCGTCCGCCGTTTCCATTCAAATTGCTATCGGCATTAATGACGGAGTTGGAGTTAATATAAGTTTTATCTGCATTGGGCAAAGTCCCCTTACCTTGGTAATCGCCGCCAATTAACACAGTACCACCGCCATTGCTTCCAGAGGCGTTAATATTGGCATCAATTACCGCGACTTTTTTACCCAAAGCAGTTACAGTACCGCCTGTTTGACTCGATACATCCACAATGCCCGAAACAATCGTTGTCCCTGGTGTTGTGGGAATTGTCACATTAGAGGCTGTTAATTTTACTGTCCCATCAGGATTAGCAGTTAACCCTGTGTTCCCAACTGTGAGCAATTCTGGTAAAGATGCAATGGGAATTGTCCAGTTATTGGGTTGATTGCTACTAGAGGCGAGAGGCTGAATTTCTAGACTCAGCAGATTTCCTGGCTGACTGAGACGCACCCAATTTTGTCCTGGTACTGATGTGACAGTAATCTGCCCTCCCGGTGCTGAGATTTGCCCAGTGTTGACTACAGTACCGCCCAATAAGGTCAAATTTTGCCCCGCACCTACTGCCAAATTTCCAGCATTTGCGATCGCTCCTGGCTGGTTCATACTAAAGGCAAATCCGTTGGGGTTTCCAACTAGAGCAGCGTAGTCATTAACACCGATGGCGTTGAACCAAGTGCTACCAAAACCAATACCATTGGCTGTTGTCGCGGTGAAAGCACCAGGTACATTTAAGCTGGCGTTCGATCCAAAAACAAATCCGGCTGGATTCATCAAGAACAGGTTAGGATTGCCACCTGTTACCTGAATTAAGCCATTGATGACTGAGGGATTCCCGCCTGTAATTCGACCAAGAATATTTTGCAGCGCCGGACTAGCTTGAAAGTTAGCGATTTGTTCTGGTGAAATGCCAAATTGTTGAAAGCTGTGGAAGAGGTTAACACCATCCCTAGAAGTTGTACCGCCGGTGATATCAAGTCGATTCCCGTTGGGTGTAACAATTGTGTTTGTCCCATCCGCAGCAGGGACAATTTGTTGTGCTTGAGCTAATCCCGCACTCGCGGAACTCACCAGAGGCAAAATAGCTAGTACTGAAGCGGCGATTTTGTGGAGTAGAGGTTTTTTCCGCCGCAAGATGAAGCGGCCTGCGGGCAATTCTACATCGATTTGTAACTTTTCTGCTAATCCGCGTCGCCAAAGTGCTTGAGCGATCGCCTTACCAGACCAGAGAATTTGTTCTGTTCTTTTGGTGACAGACAGGCTTTGAGAGTGAATCCGGTAGAGGTAGAGTGGATTTTGAACTCGGCGCACCTGGGCTACTTCTGAAAGTCGCAGACACAGGTCGTAATCGTAAGCAATACCACTAAAAGATGCGTTGATACCTCCCACCCGATCGTAAACTGAACGGCGCATGAGGCGGAAGTGGAAAGTCATGAAGTTTACCAGCAGACCTTCTTGGGAGTAGGGAATGTCACAGCGATGACCGTAGCCGATGACTTTGCCTTCTTCATCAATATTTAGGTAGTCGGTGTAAACAAATCCCGTTTTTGGATGGCAGTTGAGAACTGTTGCGGTTTCGGCGAGGGCAGTAGGCGCTAGGATATCATCACTGTCTACAAAACCAACGTAAGTACCGCTAGTTTGAGCGATCGCTGCCTTACAAGCTTCAGCAACTCCCTGATGGTGTGCTTCTATTACCCGGACTCGCCCATCTTGTTGAGTATAAGCATTAGCGATCGCCACCGATCCATCTGTGGAGCCATCATCCCAAATAAGTAGTTCAAAGTCTTGCCATGTCTGCGCTAAAACACTGGCGATCGCTACTCCAAGGTAAGACTCCCGGTTGTAATTGACGATGACTATGGAGATCAGTGGTGGCATCGAAGTATTTCCAAGTTTTCTACCTCTTACCACAATATAATGCTAGGGGCTATCACTTAGAATAAATTGTTGTTAATTAACACAATGTGCAACTTATTTATTCTTAGAATCCCGCTTCCAAACCTCTCCCCCACTCCTGAGAGGCTTTAATACTTGCTTCCTAATGCTACAAGGGTTAAGTTTGAGAAAACCTTTTAATTTACGATAATTTTTTAGTCATTAATTAGGACTTACGCAAGGTTACGGAATAATGAACCGTAGAGGCGCACAGAAGCCAGTGCGCCCTTGCGGTTCCCCGACTTGTTCGCGCAGCGTCTCCGACAGGAGAAGCAACTGGCGCGACACAGATAAATCATAGTTTAAGATATATTTTGCGTAAGTCATTATATATAATACAGATGTATTTCTTATTCGTAAATTTATTATGGTACAAACAATCCAAGCGCGGGATATCAGCCTTTACGAACTAGAAGAAAAATTTGGTTTGCAATTGGTTACAAATGCTGATTTTTTTACAGAATGGACAAATGATTTACCATCGGTTAATGATGCAGAATTTCTCTCGCTAGAACGAGTTAAAAGTAACTATTTAAATTTAACTCAACATCGTCCGATGTCAGAAGAAGCGGTGAAGATGGTAGTGCTGTCTCCACTGCTTGATTTAGTTGGTTTTTATCAGCCACCTTTTGAAATTGAAACTGAAAAATCTACTGATATTTCTGCTGTAGATGAAAGCATAATGGTCAAAGGTAAGATTGATGTTTTGGTAATTCAAAAACGTCTTTGGGTACTAGTTATTGAATCTAAAAGCACTAAATTTGATGTCTTAAGCGCATTACCCCAAGCACTTGCTTATATGCTTGATATTCCCAATATTGAACGACCAATCTTTGGGTTACTTGTCAACGGTAGAGAGTTTGTTTTTGTGAAGCTAGTTCAGCAAGAAAATCCAAAGTATGCTCGTTCTTATGCATTATCAATTGAACGAGATGCAGAATTCCAACAGGTACTAAGTGCATTAAAACGCATTGGTCAATTAATTTTATAAGCGCAGACACAAGTTAACAATTTAAAATTCAAAATGACGCTCTCTACGAGACGCTGCGCGAACGCGGACTCGCTCTAAGCGTTCGCGGAGCGTCTCGTAGAGAAGCCATGCCGTAGGCTTTAAGGG
>NZ_NOLK01000076.1:0-36002 GCF_002245985.1 Nostoc sp. 'Peltigera membranacea cyanobiont' 232 | reverse complement strand
CTCAATGGCGATCGCAGTATTACATCAAGGACAATTGCCTATCCCATCCCTGAACCTTCACTGTTCAATAGCTTTAAAATCTGTAGTGCCTATTCCGCATAGCTTAGAGCTTTTCTTAGTGCCATTCGGTATGTACCGACAAAGTTCCGGAGAATTGGTAATGGCTTCATCGAAAATAATCGCATCTGCTGGTAAATGAGCAGCTAATTCCTCGGCAAAACGAGTCATGTGCAGAGGTACTGCATCCCGAACTGCCTTGTCAGCCTCCAGTCGAGCCACCGATTCCTGCTTTTTAGTCTCAGCTATTTGGCTAGCTCTGGCAAAAACCTCTTTTTTCTGTTCGGGTGTCAGAGTTGATTCAAGGGCGATCGCTAATTTGCTCAGACTAGTTTTCGGATCGCCAAGCAGCCCAAGATCCACCGGAAAATTCTTCGCTATTTCGTAAGTATTCAAGTCAATGTGAATTACTTTGGCTGAAGGAGCAAAAACTCCAGACAGCGCTGGGAATACCTCTGGAAAAACGTAGGTTCCAACAATCAAGATTACGTCTGCTTGGGATGTAACCCGACGACTATCATCGCCAAACATGTGACCTAGTAACCCTCCGAACAGAGGATGGCTAGCACTCATATTCGCTTCCGATGAGTCTGCTCCCCAGACTTGTCCGCCGATGAGTTCGGCCACAGATGTCAATTCAGCCTGGGCATCGGAAAAAGCTACACCATCGCCCATAATAATCAGGGGATGTTTAGCCGCGGCCAATAAACTTGCTGCTGTTTCCAGTTGCTCTGGTTCAGGAGCAACCCTTGTCACTGGAAAAGAAGTCGGAAAAACCTCTTCATAATTAACAGCATCAAGGATATCCATCGGTAGGGAGACGAACACCGGCCCCATCGGCGGCGTAGCAGCTATTTTGATGGCTCGGCGTAACACGCGTAACAAAGAAGAGGGATCGACGATCCTAGTTGACCATTTTGTTACAGGCTTGGCCATGCTGACTAAATCTGCTGCCATTTGGGCATCCATCGCATCGTAGCAGATACCAGATTCGCCAGCCAGGACTACTAATGGTGCATGACCGCGCATGGCCTGATAAATCATTCCAATGCCATTTCCTAAACCGACTCCACTATGGAGTTGGACAATCGTAGGCTTTTTGGTGGCGCGGGCATAGCCATCGCCAGCACCGACTGCGATTGTTTCTTGCAGTGCAAAGATATACTTAAATTCTGGATAATAGTCCTTTAACGCATCTAGGAAACCCTGCTCAACTGTGCCAGGGTTACCAAACATGTACTCTATACCATCTGCCAGAAGTTGTTCAATAATTGCAAAGCGACCATTTCTGTTAGCCATCAAAGGCTTTTCGTTGGTCTGTTTGGTCAAGCTTACCATCCGTACCGCCTCAGTCCTTTATCGAGAACTTCCACTAACTTCTGACCGGTTGTATAAGAGTCTGCGGTAGATCGACCTGTGATAAAGGGATAATCAACAATCACAGAGATTTCTTTGCCAAAATTACCGTGATATGCTCCGTCTGGGGCAGTAGCATCATGGAGAATATACTCTAGAGGATAGGGAGGTGGCCCCATGTTGATGTCTGCGCCGACAAACCCTGTACCATCTTTGTAATCATATTCTTTGCAATGACCTGTGACATGCTTACCGCGAATAATGCTCTTGCGGTCTGCTAGGTCACGAGCAAAGGCTAGACAAGTTACACCGTAGCATTCTGCGGCGATCGCTTTGCCCTTTTTGTAAAAGCTGAGAATCAAGTCATGAACGCGATGGTTATTGACTAAATCAACGATCGGGCCACTACCACCCACGATCAATAGTGCATCGTATTGATCCAAATCTGGCTGTATTTCGTCGAGAGCATTGTTGTATGCTTCCATTTCCCGCAGGAATTTTTCGGCACTCCAGTAAGGGCGATCGGGCAACCATTGTGACAGAATGATTGGGTTGTCTAACCGTGGATTTTTAGGATCTTCTAAGCGCTTGACTTTTTCAGCCATCTCTTGAGAGACAACTGGCCGACCTAAAGGTGGGTCAACATAAGTAGGGTCCATGCTTGGAGGAAGTGCTACTGGTCTTTTTCCTGTTGGAGTTGCAAAATCAACCTGATACCCCGCAGCATCAAAAGTTTCTAGGGGGCCTACCAGTTCTTCACCCCAATAACCATATTCCGATAAAATTATGAGAATTTTTTTCACAAGATTGTCTCCTAATCATGAATTTGTTTTGAGATAATTAGCTGGCAACTTTCAGCCTTGAAACTGAGGTAGTAGCTCTTCTGCCTGAGAAACGATTAGTGGCAATAGATAATTGTTGGATTTGTTCAGTAATCGCATCAATGAATGGTTCAACCTCGTGTTTGGAACGACCAGTCACAAGGTCACCGTCCACCACAACACCTGAAGGTGATGGAGTATAAATTGCACCAGCGTTGATGATATCTGCAAGGACTACCTCGTGGCAGATAACTTGTCGCCCTTTGAGCAATTCTGGTATTGGTGTCACAATCCAAAGACCGTGGCAAAGTGCGCCTTTAATAATCCTGGGATTTACCATTGCGCTGGCATAAAATTGTACAGCCGGTGAAGTGCGAACTTGTTCTGCACTGATTGGCTGACCTGTTGGTGGCTCAAAGTAACGTAGACGAACACTGGTATAGTTAGCGGACATAATCACAGCCGCATAATCGTTAACATCTACATTTTGAAAATCAATGTTTACGTCTATGGTTTTAGGTGTATTGCCCGTATCTTCATCACTGAAAAAGCGAACACTCGGCTGATTCCAGAGCCTAGACATCAGATGTACTGTTGCTTGAAGTTCTGAAAAGCGCTTTTGATATGCTTCAATTTCTTCAGGAATGAACTCACTTTCTAGAAGAATTGCGATTTTTTTCCCACCAAGGGATCTAGGTATCATATTGGTTCAATATTCTTAGGGTCACTAGATTCTTAATTTGGAATGTAGTTGACTTACTTTTAAGTCTTTATCTAAAAGTTTAGAGAGATAAATATATAACTACAAGGGTTAATATTTTGCAGGAGGTTGACATTTTTTATTTACTTGATTAAATGCTAACTCAATAAATATTACCTTCTGCCTCCAGCAAGAACTGCCTCCTGCCTCCTTCAAAGACTTTTTTGTCCCTTTTTGATTACTCCTGAGTAAATAATCGCTTGAAACCACTGCACCAAAACAATGTAACCTAGCTACGAAATTTTAACCCTTGTAGTCATTTTTTTTAGGTTTTAAAATAATGATAATCGTCAAACTAATAGAAGCTCATCTAACGACGGCGAAATAAGACAAATTCAGAAGATTTAGCGTCAAATTTACAGCACCCTAAATCCAGAAATTTGGTAGTCGCGGTCAATTAAACCGTGTAATACCAAACAAGTTTGATCTTTCCCATACCATTAATTTCAAGGATAGCTAATCATGGTTACAACAAACGCTCCTATTTCAGATACCTCTACTAACTTCCCTGAAGTTAGAAAGCTTTGGTCAGGTGTAGATATTACCAATTTTGGCCCTTATTATGAAGCTTTACAAACACGACTGATCGATCGTATTTGGAATGATGAATCACTCAAGCAGGAGATATTAACTAACCCAAAAACTGTTTTTGAAAGAGAAACCGGAATTACATTTCCTGCGGATACAGAAGTCAAAGTATTAGAAGAACCAGAAAACACTTTCTACTTTGTACTTCCTGCGACTCCACCAGTGGAAGAACATTGGTATCGATATGAACAGTTTTCTAGCTGGTGGCCAATTATCGATACTTTCTACTATTTTTATAACAGACTTGGTGGTACTACCAAAGCTAGAGCTTACAGAGAGTGTTTACAAGCGTTATGGATAGTTCGTTCTTGGACTAATGAAACTTTCCGTCAGCAACTCCTGAGCGATCCCAGATCAATATTTGAAGGAGAAATCGGAATACCCTTCCCTGCTGAACTGAAGATTCAGTCATTAGAAGAAACCTCAAATCTCATCTACTTTATTCTTCCTAAGAATCCCCAATTTGAGAAATTTGATAGCAGTGCGACTGTTGGTGAGTGGTGGAAAGCATCACATGGTTGGTGGTGGTGGTGTACTTCCTTGCGCTTCCGTCAACCTGCTATGAATACAGTAACAGGAGTAGTTGGGTAACTAGAGAATAAGTACGGCGTGTTAGCAAACACGCCCGAAATTACTCCTTATCTAAGTCTAAAAACTGCAATAATTCACTGATATTAAGGCGATTGTTATTAATGATAAATCTGAGTAAAAATAGAATTAATTACACTAGTACTGCTCTTAAAAAATTATTTAGGCGATACTTTTTGAGTAATATAATTTGTTTATTTACTGAGAAAAGATAACTGGAATTCCCTCTATATTAGTGTCTATCATCTAGCAGTTTCAACAAGAGAATAAACTCCTAAATTCTTTTGAACTGCTTCAGCTATTTCTAGTAATAATCTATCATCAACATTTGAATAACTTGTATGTTCAATAAAAAATTTCAGCGTCGCCACTTTATTCAGAGTGCTGCCCTATTTTCTGCGAGTTTAGCAGCCTCAGTTGCCTCTCCCATTCGGACTCGTGCTAGTGATGATTATATAGATGCACTAGTAATTGGTAGCGGTTTTGGTGGGGCTATTGCTGCTTTACGTTTGGGACAAGCTGGTGTTAACACATTGATTTTAGAACGAGGCAAGCGCTGGCCTATTACAGCTAGCCAAAATACTTTTGCTACTTTCAATAATCCTGATGGTAGAGCCTCTTGGCTAAATTCAACATCTGTGTTTTGTGATACTGTAGATATATATACAGGAGTCTTTGAAACACTACAAGAAAAAGGAATTATTGTTGTCAATGGTGCTGGTGTTGGAGGTGGTTCACTAGTTTATAACGCTATTACTTATAAACCTAAGCGCGAAATATTTTACAAGGTATTTGACCGTGCTACTGTTGACTATGATGAACTAGATTCGGTTTATTATCCTCGAGTTCAACAAATGCTGAAATCATCACCAATTCCACAGGATGTTTTAGCTACTACTTACTATGGCAAAACTCGATTTTTCCTAGAGAATGCAGACAAGGCAGGCTTGCCAAGTTTTCTCTTGAATCTAGCTGTAAATTGGGATACAGTTCGTCAAGAAATTAATGGCTCAAAAGTACCTTCTGTTATAGATGGTCAATGTTGGTGGGGAGTTAATAGCGGAGCAAAAAATAGTTTAGATCAAAATTATCTTCCCCAGGCAGAAAATACTGGTCATGTAAATCTTTTACCTCTACACGTAGTTACAGATATTGCCGAGATCCGTGGTGAGAAAAAATATCGTGTTTTCTGCAATGAAATCAATGAATCAGGGCAAATTATTCGGAAAAAAACCTTTACTTGCCGTTATTTATTCCTAGCAGCTGGCTCTGTTGGTACTTCTAAACTTTTAGTGAAGGCCAGAGAAAAAGGGACATTACCTTACTTAAACAACTCTGTTGGGAAAGATTGGGGAACTAATGGAGACAACATTACCATTAGATCGGACTTCAAAATTAAGTTGTTAATGAGTTTTTAAGGCTACGGCTACAGGTTAAGTATTTTCTCACATATGATTCCGGATTGCTATAGCCCTCTTCTGTCACTTTCCGGAAGGGCGATCGCTAGAAGCCTCATCAGGCAATCAATACAAGCTATACTATTAGAAAAAAATGGGTCTTGTATTTGTTATTAGGAAAAAATCTGGCGTAGGCGTAGCCCGTCGTAGACATCGCTTCCTGTACAAAAGCTCTGGAATTCAGAAATGACAAATATTTATTTATAGCAGCTGGTTCTGTCGCTACTTCTAAACTTTTAGTTAAAGCTAAAGCAAAAAACTTATTACCTATTTCCGGTAAGCAGCTTTCACCTAAGAGAGCAGGGGAGGTAGGGGAAGAAGAGAAGCAGGGGGGGAAAAAAATACCTCTCCTGCTCAAAAGGGGTCTCTGTTGCCCCGAAATTTATTTATGAGAAAGAAAAAATATTTTTTGCAAGACACGTAGTGCGAACGCGAGTGCGTCTCGTAGAGAGGAAAAAAGCGTCCTTATTTGAGAGCAACTAACTTTAGTTGTGGGGTTTGCTAAAAGATTGCTCCTCAACCTCCCCTCCTCAAGAACAGCTTTCTTGCTTCACCTCATCATCAGATGCTCGAACATGAACACCAAGTATCTCCCACCATTTCCTCTCGCTAGCTTGTGGTGGTAGTGCTTGATACCCCGCGAATGCTTGCTCTACTCCCCATCTTTCCATTCCGCGCATAGCTGCAATGTGTAAGCCAATGGCTCTGAGATTGTCTTTCACCTTAAGTCTGCGATGCCGAAGGCGGGCTACGCCTACGCAGTATGAAGCATAGTTCTTATCCCTGATTTGAAAATAAACCGCAACGCCCGGATCGTCAGTTTACACTGTACCTGTGTCCCAGATTACTGGACTTTATCAACTAGATTTATGGGTAGGGCTAAAAACAATTGTGATGGTAGTACGTTCGATTCAGCATTGGAATAAAACAACACAAGAGGTGCANCATTGGGAATACCCAGCCCAGATACTTGTTAGTTGGGTGTTTGAAAGAATTAACCCCAAAGAATTTGAGCAATGTTTTCGGCAGTGGGTTCAATCATTGGTTGAGAAACTGGGAGTAGAAGTAGTAGCCATAGATGGCAAAACTCATAGAGGCTCCTATGACCGAGAATCAAAACTAAAAGCCTTGCACACAGTTAGTGCGTGGTCGAGTGAACATCGTTTAGTTTTGGGACAAACAAAGGTCAGTTCTAAATCAAATGAAATCACTGCAATCCCAGCACTATTGGATATGTTAGACATCTCTGGCTGCATCATTACCATTGATGCGATGGGTACACAGAAATTGATTGCCGAGAAAATTATTGCAGCTGATGCGGATTATATTCTGAGTCTGAAAGAGAATCATCCCACACTGCATCAACAAGTCAAAAACTGGTTTGGGGCAGCAGAATCCATTGGATTTGAAGGTATCGATATCAGCATTAGTCAGCGTATCGAGAAAGGGCATAATCGCATTGAAAAGCGTACAGTTTACACTGTACCTGTGTCCCAGATTACTGGACTTTATCAACTAGATTTATGGGTAGGGCTAAAAACAATTGTGATGGTAGTACGTTCGATTCAGCATTGGAATAAAACAACACAAGAGGTGCAATTTTACATTACTAGTCTCGTCAGTGATGCAAACAAAATTGCTAGTGCAATTCGCCAGCATTGGGGAATAGAAAATTCTGTTCATTGGACATTAGATGTTACCTTTCATGAGGATGAGTCCCGAATTCGTTCTCTGCACAGCCCACAAAACTTTGCTTTACTACGTCGTATTGCCCTGAATGCATTAGAGCGAGAATCATCTTTTCATCGCAGTATTCGCCAAAAATCACGACGAGCAGCTATGAACGATCGCTATATGCTTTCTGTGTTGGCTGCGGCTCTCTCAAACTCAGTAACTCTGCCATAATCCCCCTGTCAATAGGGTTTGAGACGCGCTAACCCTGCTGAAGTGATGCCGTTTCCTTGGGAGGTTTTGTTTGAGGGAACTGAAGAGGACTATGAACAGGGAAATCCTGAAATGTTTTGGGGAATGCGCTACACCCCGGCTCGGATTCTCAACCCAGAAAAAGATATTACAGATTATGTTTTGGAGCAAGCACAACCTTCTGATATGTTATTTTGCTTGCATCACAGATTGCTTCATGCCCATAAAAAGGAAAGGCCAGAAATTGAAAAGTTGGTGAGGGTGACAGCAAAAGACCGCTTTACGTTGCTGGGGACAGCTTGCAATTTGACAAATGGTAAATCCTGCGACCCTTTGGGTGATGATTTACTCAAATATCTTTACAAGGCTAGCCACAATATGTTGCATTTTGCTTGCCATTGTAAGGAGAATAGGCGGGGGGATAAACTGCTGATTTCTTTTATTCAAGATGAAGAGATTACAGAAAATGGCTTGGTTTTGGAGTTAGAAACTTACAAATTTTTGTTGCGCCAGGGGAAATTTCTCTGTCAGCCGTTGGTGTTTCTCAATGCTTGTCAGTCGGCTGGGGGTGTGGATGAGTTACGGAGGACTTTCAATTTACCCAACGTGTTTATTCAGCATAGTGCAGCGGCAGTAATTGCTACGGCTTGTCCTGTTCCAGATATGTTTGCGGCAGCATTTGCAAAAGTGTTTTATGAATTTTTTCTGCGGGGTCAGGTGGTAAAAGATGAAATAACTGGGGAGAAATTCGTTAAGATGATGACAATCGGAGAGGCATTACGAGCTACAAGATGCTATTTTTTAAAGGAGTATAATAATCCTTTGGGGTTGGCTTATGGGGTTTATAGTCCGGCACACTATAGAATGAACTATCTGCCATACACAATAAGCCTTGAACTTAAGATTTGAGACATTAAAAACATTATGGAGGTTTATTGCAACAAACAACACGCGAACAAAGAAGGTAACCGCTTTTGCACTCACTGCGGTGAACCATTGCCTCTTGCTGTGGGTCAAGTTGTTGATAACCGCTATCAAATTATCCGTCATCTAGGACAGGGCGGCTTTGGACGCACCTATTTGGCGGAGGATAGAAATAAATCCCATCAAACTTGTGTGCTGAAGGAATTTGCACCCCAAGTACAAGAACATCAAGATTTACAAAAAGCTAAAGAGTTATTTGAGCGAGAAGCCAATGTTCTAAAAAAACTCCAGCATCCACAGATTCCGCGTTTTCACGCCTCGCTACAAGTGAAAATAGGTACTAAAGATTTTTTCTTTCTAGTCCAAGATTATGTGGATGGTGACAATTATTACCAATTATTAGAACAACGCGAGAGCCAAGGAAAGACTTTTAGTGAAGAGGAAGTAATCACTCTACTGCAACAGATTTTACCTGTATTAGCCTACATCCACTCACAAGATGTAATTCACCGTGATATCTCTCCCGATAATTTAATCTGGCGGCGTTCTGATAATTTGCCAGTGCTAATTGATTTTGGTGGCGTTAAGCAATTGCCAGCTGCTCAAGGTTTTGGGTACACTAAGCTAGCTGGAAATAATACTTTGCTGGGTAAAAAAGGCTACGCTCCAGAAGAACAGTTACGGCAGAATAAAGCATATTTTAGTAGTGATTTATACTCTTTAGCGGTGACAGCCTTGGTGTTGCTCACAGGTCAAGAACCGCAAAAATTATACGACACCTATCAGGGAATTTGGGGATGGGGAAAGGAAATCCGAGTTAGTCCCAAATTGGAAGCAGTGTTAAAAAAGATGCTGGCTTATAAACCGAGCGATCGCTATCAAAGAGCAGAACAAGTTCTCAAAGATTTACCATCACCACAAAATTATGTTAATTACAACCGCGAACAATTTCTTACTTTTTTGAAAAATGTATGGATTCAAGGTGTTCTAGAGAAAAACTTACAGGAAGGACGAGTACTGACTTCCTTAAAACTTGAGCAACGGCTCGATGCGGTGACTAATTCTTCGAGAGCATCTTTGAAAAGTTTTGACCAAGTTCGGCAAACTTTGCCACTTGGTGCAAGAGTTATCGACCTGTTCTATCAGTTAGATAAAGGCCGCACACTTTTAATTTTGGGCAATCCACGAGTGGGCAAAACTACAGTACTATTAGAACTTGCATCTGAACTAATTAATCGTGCGGAGCAAAATATAAATCAGCCTATTCCTGTTATATTTAACCTCTCTAGTTGGAAAAAAAGGGAAAGTATTGTTAACTGGCTGTAATGGGATGGCTACAAGCAATTACCCAAGATGTCACAGGCCATGTTTGGCTAGGTACTTCGGCAGGATTGTTGTTATATAAAACTGATACAAAACGACTGACTTCAATTACTGGTAATTTAGGTAGTGCAGATGTGCGATCGCTACTAGCAATTAATAGAGATGAGTCGGAACAGGTTTGGGTGGGTACAAGTCAGGGGTTATACATAGGCAATGTTGACAACTGGCAACCAATACCTGAGCTTGAGAATCGAATCATAACAGCCTTGGTATGGGATAGCAACAATAGTAGTTTATGGGTTGGGACAGACAGAGGGCTATTTTGTTTACTAAGTCAGGGTAATAGCTGGAAAATCAACGAATTTAACATCCACAATAGTGGCTTAGGAGCAAATCGAGTTATAGCACTGACCATCAGCACTGGTGAAGATAAAGAGACTAAATTATGGGTAGGTACACCTTCTGGTTTAAGTTGCTACACATATTAAAAAATATAAAATTGAAAGGGGAGTAGACGATGAGTGAGGTAGATATTTTAGGGATTGATTTAGGGACAACCAATTCAGCGATCGCAATTTGGGAACCAGACACAGGACAGGCGAGAGTTTTATCCAACTCAGAAGGCGATCGCCTCACTCCCTCTGTTGTGATGTTCGATACCGAAAAAAATCAACCCATTGTCGGTAAATCAGCTTTGGGTTTCATCACCACTCACCCCAACCAAGTCATCTACTCTGTAAAACGCTTCATGGGCTGTACCTTTCGTGACGAACGGGTACGCATCGACCAAACTCAAGTTACTTATACTATTGCAGAAATGCAGCAGAGCAAAGTTGCTGTTCGTGTTGGTGAAGAAATTTTTACACCTCCACAGATTTCTGCCGAAGTACTGCGTAAGCTGAAAAAAGATGCTGAGGCAACTTTGGGTAAAACAATCTCCCAAGCTGTCATTACTGTTCCAGCTTATTTTAGTGAATCTCAGCGTCAGGCTACCAAAGAAGCCGGAGAATTAGCTGGGTTACGAGTTCGTCGAATAATTAATGAACCAACGGCTGCGGCTTTAGCGTTTGGCTTGGGTACAGAACCCCAAACAGTCGCGGTTTATGACTTGGGTGGTGGTACATTTGATATTTCAATTCTGAGAATTGAACATGGTTTGTTTCGGGTAAAGGCTACTAGCGGCGATACCCATTTAGGTGGGGATGATTTAGATTTAGCAATTATGAGTTGGATGCAGAAAGCGTTCAAGCAGCAGCATGATGTAGATTTACCTATTGCAGAAGATAATAGCTTGCGTTCCCAATTCAGAAAAACAGCAGAAATTGCCAAAATTGCCCTGACTCAAGCCACAGAGTATCAAATTAGTATTCCAAACCTTTTTGCTGTAGAAAAACAGTATTTGGGGCTAAAAGCAACATTAACTCGTATTGAGTTAGAAAAACTTGTGCAACCTTTTATCAACCGCACCTTAGATATCTGCGATGCAACTTTGAAAGAAGCAAAGTTGCAAGCCACAGACATTGACCAAGTATTATTGGTTGGTGGACAAACCAGACTACCTGCTATTAAGAAAGCACTGCGCGATCGCTACGGTTGGACAATCAACGACTCTGTAAATCCAGACGAAGCTGTAGCCAGAGGTGCGGCAGTTCAGGGGGCAAGATTATGTGGTTATCTTCGGGAGGAGGTGAAACTCTGGGACATAACACCCTTGTCCTTGGGAATTGAATTGGCTAACAGCAAGATGGATGCGATTATTCGTGCTAATGAACCGATACCAGTTACCAAGTGGCGCAAGGGTTCCCAAGCTTTTACTACTCAGCGCGACGGACAAGCAAGTATCCGCTTTCGCATTTATCAAGGTGAACGACCAATTGCAGGGGACAATGAATTTATTGGTGAAGTGGTTCTCAACCTAGCTACTACTCGTCCGGCTGGGGAGGTTCAGGTTAATTGTATGTTCAAAGTTGACCATGATGGCATTCTCCATGTTTTGGCGGAAGATATCACCACCGATGGACAACCTGTAGAGAAGACATTTGACCGCTTTTATCGCTTGACTCAACAAGAGGTAGACCAGAAACTTGAAGAAGCGAAAGTGCATGAAAATGAAGACGCTGTTACCAATCGAATTTTTCAGTTAGAAGAAGAAATAATCCGACTGCAACGTGTGATTAATCAAGATAAAACATCTGACAATCTGCTGTTAGAAACTTTAGAAAGCTTGAAAGCAGCTATTAATAGCCGCGACGTTAACCAAGCAGAGGCACTACTTACCGAACTCAAAAGCAAAATCATCAACTAATAGTTTGTGGAATTTGCGGTAATCGCAGCGATAGATTTGTATAAAAAGAAGAACTCTAAATGCAGAATGTTGAAACATGACTCAAAATAATCGTCGCTGGACTATGATGGTCTACATGGCCGGGGATAACGGCAAGGTTTTCGAGCAACTTCAAGGTAAAAGGCTGATGGCTCCGATGGAGGCGCAAGGCTATCAAGATATTGCAGAGATGGAAGCTGTCGGGTCTACTCCAGATGTGGCTGTTTTGGTGCAGTTTGATACTCTATCTGACCGCGAACACACATATCGTATATATATTCGCCCTTCAGAAGAACCCAGGCAAATTGAGAATATCCCAGAGCAGAATATGGGTGATCCTCGCGCATTACGGGACTTTATTGTTTGGGGAATTGAGAATTATCCAGCCGAAAACTACGCAGTAATTCTGTGGAATCACGGTACTGGCTGGAAAGAAGATGACATCTATGCCTTTGCGCGATCGCGTGGTGTTGAAATTCAGGCAAGTCAGGATGAAGTGCGATCGCTTACCCGAAATAATCGAAGATTGTCTCGTGCTTTTTTCCTTTCCTCAATTACGGAAGTGCTGCAACTGGAGGATGAAGATTCACGAGCGATCGCTTTTGATGATTCGTCTTTAGACTTCCTGGATAATGCCAAACTTCAGCAGGCTTTTCAGGAAGCAGAAGCGATTACGGGTAAAAAAGTTAGCTTAATTGGCATGGATGCCTGTTTAATGGGCATGGTGGAAGTGGCTTACCAGTTGCGAACAAATGCTAATTATATGGTTGCATCGCAAGAGGTAGAACTCCTAACAGGTTATCCCTATACAGCAATTTTGCAGAATTTAACCGCCCATCCAGAAATGACATCGGAAGTATTGGCAAAGTTAATTGTACAGGAGTACGGGCGTTACTATGAGGGAGAATCGCGGGGCAGTGTCACTCAAATTACTCAATCAGCGACTAATTTGAGAGTGGTTGAAAAACTAGCTGAGGCGTTGGGAAGATTGGCAGATATTTTGCGTCAATTGGTGGTAGAAGAAGATATTTATACTGAGAAAGCGCTGTACCATGCTCAACGTAAAGCCGTGCGTTTTAAGGATAGTGACTTTGTAGATTTATATGACTTTTTAACTGTTTTACGGGATAAATATGCTGGGGATAGTGATGAATTAACCCAGGTTATTGATGAAGTGATGGATTTGATGATTGTTAAAGTTGAACCGCAATTAATTTTAGCAAATATGACTTCAGGTGTGAGATTTGAACGTGTGAAGGGGCTGTCGATTTATTCGCCAATGAGAGGTTATTGTCAGTTTTACGAGAGGTCAGATTTTGCTAGTTGTGGGTGGGGAGAGTTTTTACAGAGGCTTAATGATTTGGTTTAAGGATTGCGTATCAAGCGGAAGTAAAATATTTTGACCCAGTTAGATAGGAAAATATAGCATTATTTTGTTTCAAGGTGTTAGCCTGCGATATCTTCGATTTATGACCTCGGAATTTCCAATTTTACTTGTTACACAAAAAGCTTATGAAGCATCCTCAAATGAAACTTTAGGTAGCAAATATAAGTTTTGGTTTGACCACGAAGAACTTGGTCGTTGTCTTTATAAGCAAAGCCGAGAAAACCTGGGGGAAGACTGGGCAGAAAAAGTCGCATCAGAATTATGCGAACTATTGGGACTTCCCCATGCTGTTTATGAATTGGCTTCAACTTGGGAAGGCGATGGCTTTGCCCGCCGCAGGCATCGCGGTGTAGTCTCACCCAACTTTTTACCACAAGGGGGGACGCTTGTTCATGGTAACGAGCTTCTTTCCTCAATTGTGCCGAACTACCCTGCGTTTGGGACTTATGGTATATCACAACATACAATAGATGTAGTGCTGAGGGCGATCGCAGGCAAATCTGTAAATTTACCCATTGATTGGACACCGCCCTCTGGCATCCAAACAGCAGTAGATGTGTTTGTTGGCTATCTTCTGCTAGATGCGTGGATTGGTAATGGAGACCGTCACCACGAAAACTGGGGGATTGTCCGAATGAAAACAGCATCGACTTCAGAAGAAACGGAACACCTAGCACCTACTTACGACCATGCTTCAAGTTTAGGACGCGACCTTTCTGACTCTCAAAGACAGAAACGCTCAGTTGAGGCTTATGCAAACAAATGTTTCTCAGCGTTTTATGGCAGTGTTGATAATAGAAAGACTCTTAAAACTTTTGATGTGTTCTCACTCGTTGCTAATCGCTATCCCGAAGCAGCTTGTGTGTGGTTGGCGCGACTTGAAAATATTTCCAAAGCCAATATTTTAGATATTTTTAATCGTATTAACCTCTCCCGCATCTCTCCCGAAGCGAGTAATTTTGCTCAGTCCATTCTGGAAATCAATAAACACAGGCTACTTACGTTGAGGAAAACACTATCTTGAAGACAACGAAAACATTATTTTTAGCTTGGCAAGACCCTATTAGTCGCTTTTGGTTCCCTATTGGTCGGTTAACATTTGACCAAGGTATCTATCAATTTGTCTATACCCAAGGTGTAAAAGAGGCTGAAGAGAAATCTGCTTTTAAAGCTTTGTCGTCCTTTCCACGCTTAGATGAAATCTATACATCAACTCAATTATTTCCAGTTTTTGCTAATCGGTTAATGTCGCGATCGCGTCCCGATTATTCAAGTTTTATTGAATGGCTCAATATTCCGAATGATGAAAATGACCCAATTACAATTTTAGCCCGCACTGGTGGCGAACGAGAAACAGATACACTCGCTGTTTTTCCTTGTCCAGAAGTTGATGAACAAGGACAATACCATCTTTACTTTTTCTCGCATGGGCTGCGACATCTGCCAAGCAGTGCCATTGAGCGGATTAATCAGCTTGAATTTGGGGAAAAGTTATGGCTAGCTCACGAATTTCAAAATCCCTACGATTCTCAGGCTTTAATTTTAAACACAAGAGACCATTATATTGTTGGTTATTGTCCGCGATATTTGCTGGCAGAAATTTTTGAGTTGCTTCGACAAAATTCTAACTTAGAGGTGCGGGTAGAGCGTGTCAATCAACCTCCAACTCCGCTCCAATTTCGCCTGCTGTGTAAAATGAGTGTCGATGCGATCGATGATTTTCGACCCTTTTCCAGTTCTCAGTATCAGCCACTTATTGCAGAGATGATGGCTGTGATAAAATCTACTTGAAAGGTAGCAAAGCTATAATTAGGATAAAAGACAAGCAGATAGCGCCGATGAAGAATCACATATGGCAGAATTAACGATTCAAATTTCTGATGAACTAGCTCAACGTTTAGAACCTCTGCAAAATCGCTTACCTGAATTGCTTTGGCAATTGTTAGACGTTGCTAATTTACCAACAAATTCTCAGCCAACAATCAAAACAGAGACGACAGATATTCCCGCAGTTTATCAAGAAGTTCTTGATTTTTTAATTAAGCGTCCAACTCCAGAAGAAATTATTACTTTTAAAGTCTCACCCCAAGCTCAATCGCGGTTGTCAGAATTATTAGAAAAAAACCGAGCTGCAACACTTAGTCCAATGGAATTAGCTGAGTTAGATGTTTATGAGCAATTAGAACATATGATGATTTTATTAAAGGCACGAGCTTTAAAACGCGATTAGCTAAGATGACATCTAATTCAATTTCTGCGGAATTGCGTAAGCTTGTAATACAGAAAGCTTCAGGATGTTGTGAATATTGCTTAATACATCAGGATTTTTCAATTTATAGGCCAATACAGTTCAGTTAGCGCCAAAAACCTAATCTACAATTATCCTTAACTATTTGTTGTCTCGCATAGAACAACTGAGACTTGTAGGTATATGAGCTTTACTGTGGGTGATCACCACCATTGGGCATTATTAAGACACTTACAGCCGCAGCCAGAGATGTTCCACACCAAAGACAACCGACTTGTAGATTTTCCAGTGGGGAGACTTTATGACATTTGGGGCATTCTAAGCCATAAACTCCTGGTGCTGATGGCGGGGATGCGGGTGAATGCTGGTTATATCTAATTTGTACCTGTGGTTGCTGGCTTATGGGGAGTCTGGTAGATTGGTTAGTGTCGATTGCTTGAATTGGTAGTGTCAAAATTGTTGCAGGAATACTGTTGATTGCAATAGCAGTGACTTTGACTTCCATTTGTCCCAATTTGATGATGCTACCTTCTCTTAAAGGCAGTTCACCTTGGACTAGTTGTTGTTGATCTACTAAAGGGGGATTTGGTGATCGCAGGTTGCGGATGTAAAATCTTTGCTGCTGCGAGTTAAAAAATATTTCTACGTGCAGACCGGATACAGTAGGGTTACTAACAATAATGTCGCATCGGAGTGGATCTCGACCGATGCGGACAGTTCCAGGATTTTTGCTTGGCTGTTGTTCGTAAATGTTCTGAGTTATATCTTGACCTGCATCGTGCCACTGTAAAGTTAGTGCATTCATCATTCTAGCTGGAAAAGGATAAGAATAGCCATAACCTCTATGAGTGACTTTTAGCTGCTCAGGAATAGGCAAACTTACTCCCATGATTTCTATCTGACTCCTTCGTATCAGCATTTCGCCAAACTGCTCTGCTGCCTTCTCTAAATCACCACGAGCAAAAATTTCTATTCCACGACTATAAACTAGTAATAGCTCAAAACCAGCCTCCTTGAGTGCTTCTGCAAAAGTCTCCACCAACGAAGCAAGCCGCAAAACTTCCCCCATATCATCGTGCTGTAGCCTCTCACTCAACCTCTGCGCCAACTCCCGCGCTACCTCATCTGGCTTAGTATAAGCCAACGCTGTCCACTCCTGAGCTTCTCGTAAATCCCGCATATCTGCGTCATCATCCGTTAATCTCTGCGCTACATAATCTAGCAAAAACTCCCCCAACTGATCAAATCTTTCCTGCCCAAACTCCTCCTTCAATTCCCGCAACAACAAATTTCGGTCAGCAATATCCATCTCATACATCTCATAACCCACTTGCCTACACAACCGCGATAGCAACACATGAGCTACCGCAGTCCAAGGGGCTTCAGGGACAAAATTTGCCCAAATTTTGTAGAGTAAATCGGGTGTAAGTACCAAAGGAAACGCCGCATGACGAGCCAAGTTGCGGTGTGCTTCCCCAAACTCCTGGGCAAACCCTTCAACCCTTCTTTGGGCGATTCGTATTTCCCGCTCCTTGTTTGTGGTAGGCATCAAATAACCTCAACTGACTGCCATTGCAAATAACTCATTCCAAATAAAAGGCACAATTAAATATTATCCCGCAGCCAATTTCTAAAAGCTTGAATTGCTTGGCTGCTACCAACAACTTGACTTTGCTGGACATATTGATTTACTAGCTCAATCATTGGAATATCTGGAAAAGTAGGACTAAAATTTGACTCTACATATTTTCCACCTTGCAAGACGTTAATTTGTAAGCCTTGTTTTCCATATCGCCAAAGTTCTGGTACTCCCAAAATTTGGTAATTATCCAATTGCGTGCGAGAAGTTAAATCAATTTCTATGGCTAAGTCTGGGGGTGGGTCTACACTTAAATTTATGCGATTTTTACCAATAACTGCCGCTTGATTTTGAATGTAAAAACAAGTATCCGGTTCTACTCCCTGACTCATTTTTTGGTTTTTTAGGGTGGTTGAACCTAAAGCATCATAATTGATACTTAGTTCATTCAGTAAAATTTTGACTATATCGCCAATAATTTCTTTGGCTTTTTCATGTTCGGGTAAGGGAACCATAATTTCTAAAAAACCGTGACTATAGGAAATTCTGGCAGCGCGATGTTCTCCTAATTCCGCCAAAATATTTTCAAATTGCTGCCAGCTAACGTCCTCAACTAACAGTTGCTGTCCCGGTTGAATCCTCAATTGTCTTAACTCTAAAAGCATAAAGATTCATTCAACTCTTTTACTACAATATATCGACCCCGCAAGACACTAATTGCCGCATTCATCCCCTGCGGACTCATTTCAAACATCGGCACAAAACGGGCAATTTCCCCAGCAGTTGTTTGTCGCCAGCATTCACTCGGCATCGGGTTGAGCCAAGCATAATAACGCACCGACTGCTGTAACTGCTCAATCCATACCTTAGTATTATCAACCCGTTCTTGGTCAAAATTCCCCCGTGCTGCTCCACCATCGCTAACAATTAATACCGCCGCTCGTTCGCCAATTTCCTCTAACACTTCAGAAACAGCCTTGGCATCAAGCATTGCCGGGTGACGGTATAAGTATTCATTTGGGTAGTCGTGAAAATAAAATACATTGGTTGTTCTCAATCGTCCTCCCTGTTCTGCCGTTTCCACCAACTGGCGCGATAAATCGGGAAACGGCACCATCGAGCCTTCTTGGTCAATTAGTAGCACCAAATCCGTGCGATTGCTACGTGGTGGAATCAGCACAGGTTGGAGTAAAATCCCCTCACGCCCAATTTTTGCCACCGTCGCTTCAATATCTAATTCTGTGGCTACTCCTTGGCCGACTTTGGAATTGCTAGCTTCATTCATGCGAGCAAGTTGAGCATCATGTAAACGACCAACAGCGTCGTAAGTGTAGAGTCCATCCCTGGCTCTAGTTGTAGACTTAATATACCAAGTTTCGTAGGGTAAGCCCAACTCATAAGCTACCGCCTGCGCTAAAGTGGTTTTACCGCATCCCGGTTCACCTTTGAGCAGTAAGGGACGTTTTTCTAAGAAAATGGCAAGGTTAACTGCTTTAATAAGTTCTGAAGATGGCAAGTAAGGAGAAAGCCCATACTTTTGGCACTCTTGGGGTGAAATTGGCTTGCCAGCATAATATTGCTTACCATTGGCGGTGAGTACACTTGCTAAATCAACCATTTCGCTAACTCTCCTTCCCAACTATGACCACAGTGGCAGCAAATTTCTTCATAAACAAATTCTGGGACACCGTTTTCTGTCTTCTCTAACAATATTTTGGCTGTTAATCCAGTAGGTATTCGCATACTCTCCATCGCCATTACCATGTCAATCCAATCATCCAAAACATCTAACCCAAAGGGACTAACGGGTGGTAAGTGCAGAGGGATGCGGGGATACTCCGGTTCATCAAATTGCTTTGCCAACAGGACATTTGACTCACAAACACTGCCGCTATTATCTACCAGAAACATTAGTAAATGTGTATTATGTTGAGTAGGAAGGGAATTTGCTTCAACTTGTGTCACCAGTGGTTCCCAAAATTCTTGCAGCCATGCCACTAGAACCTTTGGCGGCATATAATCCACGGTGTAAAATATCAAAATCACATCTTTAGTTAGCAGGCGATCGCAAATTTTGTGAGTAATCTCCTTTGGTTTTACATCTTTCGGTAAACGAAACCAAGATGCTAGCTGTCGCCACAGGTGAGGGATACTTCTACCTGCACCGTTGTGACTTACGTCGATTTTAATTGGCGAGATATTTTTCCACTCTGGCTTCAACCGGAACAAACGATTTACCAAAAGTTGCTGTCCGCAGTAAGGTTCGCCGTGAACTAAAAAAGCAGCAGTTCGGTGTAATTCCATAACTTTTTTAACTAGCCGCGCCTGTGATTTGAAGTCCATTTGCAACAGCAGGTCAAATAGTAAATGCGCTGGTGTTTGGAAACCTTGAAACTCTGTAATAATTTTATCAATGTTTATCTGGATATCTACGCCGACATCTTTACGGATTTCTGTTAGTAAAGCACAAATTGCAGGTTTGCCGGGGGTAATTTCGCTATAGATATCCAGTACCTTAACCATATCAGTTATAAAAATATCTTTTGAAGTATTCCATGTAATACGCTTGGATATAGTTTCATTAAGACCAAAAGCTTTTGTTAAATAAGATTGGCAATCCTTCTCATCCTTGAAATGTTGGGTGAGAAGAGGCAATATTTTTTGCATTAAATCACTATTTATTGCCATGTTTTAACTAACTGCAAAAAAATTAAAACGTAAGATATCCGATAAATTCCGAGTCAGGTTGACCTACTGACTTAGAACTGCTCATTAATATCGCTGACCTCTATAAGTTGCGAATGCCCCTCTACAAAAGCCATTAACACGACCCCATCCATCTACATCAAGTCGTGAAGCTGTTGAATCGAAAATCCAAAGTAACTGTTCTAGAGAAGGATATAAATCCAGAAGCCACCGTGAAGAATTACGTATAAATTCTTGAATAACTGGAATTGCTTCAAAAGCATACAGATAACGCCCCCTCAATGTCAGGATTCTCTCCTCCGGTAAATACTCAGGTTTTTCAGATTCGATGTCTGCTAGACCTAGCAAAAATTCTCCTCGATAGAAGGCAGTATCTGCATCCATTACAAACTCATCAATCCAAGGAAGCAAAACTTGTTTAATTCTTTCAATAACAGGCACAGAAGAAGTCCTACATAAAATAGTATTAAATATTGAATCTGAGTAATGATAAAGATAGGTCAAAGTACAAGTTAGAGGAAGATTAGGAAGGAAATCTAATTGTCTATTTAGTTGAATACTTAAAATATCTCTGAGTAACTGGTTTCGATTCTCTTCAACTCCCAAGATAAACACCATATATGTTGCAAGTGCTAAAGGATATAACCTAATAAATCTGCTTTTTTCATCTGGAAATTTATTTTGAGAGGGTAAAGCCTGATTTGCAATAATTTTGAATGCTCTAAGCAGCGATGGTACATACTGTGAATTATGGTCATGATAAATAATTCTTGCAATGATTTGCAGAAATGGTTCACTTTTTGCTTCCAAATACTCAATACATTGCAAACACTGAGACTTATTATCAGTTGATATTACTACAGGACAAGCATCAATTTCACCCTGCAAAACCTTAACTAAATCTTTTGCCTCTTGCAGCAATAACCTTTCCAGAGGAATTGAGGCATTATTAGATAAATATTGGTCAACTTGTTGAATAAGAGTATTAGAAATACGGGATGTATTACAAATATTTTCTGCTCTAATATCCTTTAGCAGCTCATCTATACTTACCTTTACGTCTTCGCCTACGTCCTCACGAATCACTTCTAACAAAGCACAAAGTGCAGGTTTACCAGGAGAAATTTCCCCAAAGGCAACTAATTCATTTATCAAATTAGGAATAAAATTATTCGTGGGCGTGTTCAAAACCAGATGATACTGCACAGGCGTATTAGTCCCCAATGCCCTGATTAAATACCCCCGACGCTGGCTTTCGTTCTCCATCAGGGGTCTAAGTAAGGGTAATATTTTTTGTATTAAGTCGCTACTTATCGCCATTGTCTAACTATCTCGATAAATGGGCGTAAATCTCCGGTGCATTTTTCTGGAGGTCATTCAACAATGCGATCGCACTTGTTCCTGCATTACGTAAATACCTTTGTTGGGTATTTGGTTCTACTAACATACCACCGCTATGGTGAATACCAACCACCTGAAAATCATCATCGAAAACAGGCGACCCCGATGAACCTGGTTCTGTACTAGTAGTATATTGCAATACTTGATTATCGGCGTAAGCAACAAAGTTATTCTGTATGGAGATTTTCTTCAAATGACCGCCAGGATGCTGAATAATTGCTACGCGGTCATCTCGCCGCATTAATTTACTTTTGAAGACTAAGGGTTTGCCGAAGTCGGGTACTTCTTTCAGGGTTACTACTGTATAGTCCAGTTCTTCGTTAGTGTAAAAAGCACCATCCGGTAAAGCCCCAATAATCTGTGTTGGGCATTCTTTACCGTTGATATCCAGTTGATAGTTGAAGCTAAAATTACTTTTTTCCGCTACTTCCTGAGTTTTAATAACGTGATTGTTCGTCATTAGTAAATCAGGTGCAATCATAAACCCTGTACCCGCACCTTTTTGAGTAGCAATACGCACCACAGCTTCTGAGGCTTCTAGAGCTAAGTTTAAAATGTAGATATCGCGTAATGTATTTTCCCCAATAATCTTTTCTTTGATATCAGCGGTACTATCCATTCCCTTCCAGTTGCCAATTCCACGGCTAGGACTGACTGGAACATCAAGCGGGTAGTTCTGAAATAGTTCTACGATAAAGTCTTTATCTTCATCCCCAGTGTAAGGCTGAATATAGTTGAGGAAGACAGCAAGGGCTTCTTTATCGTAAGCGACTCGTCCAAATTGAGCTAAAAATCGCACCACTTCCACAGAAACACCCATCGGCGCACCATCCAAATCTAACCGCGCTAGGATAATATCTGCTTGGGCTACACCTTGTAATGCACCTGCGACTAAACGACGGCGATCGCGCACGTTAGCAAAGTCTGGTAAATTCTGTACGATACGGGTAAGGCGTTGGAAGTCAGGTGTGGATAGCTGTACGGTCACGGTTACTGTATCCTATGAAACTGATTACTAAACTTTTAGTTTAAAGCAAGATTTATTCGTTAATCTAGCCTGATATCGGAGCGATCGCCTTTATCTTTCACGTGTGCGTTTTTCGATTTCGGCATCGGTAAAAACAATGACTCCTCAATTTCCTGACGAATTTTATTACTAATCACCCCGTCATGATTCAAGCAGTTTACTAGTAATTTATTAGAGTCATAATATATTTCCAGTAGTTTCATTTCTTTTTCATTAAAATTAAAATCATATCCAATATTACGATGTTCAATCATCACAGTTCTGAGTTTTTCCATCCACAATTCCTCATTTGCCATAGCAATATTAATAAACACCTGACTCCATATCCATTCAGAAGTTACGTTTAAATTTGGAAGCTGTTTTTTTAATCTTCCCAGCTTTTGCTTTAGTTCAGGTTCTGTAACATAGGGTATTGCAACATCTATAAAGAAAGCACGATCGGTTAAATTATAACAGTATTCTGTATTTATTGATATCTTTAAACATTGAGCCAGACTTCTATCGAGACAAATTTCATCATATATCAGTTTTGAAATTATAAGCGAATTAAATCCAATTCCATAAAGACTACTAAACCCTGTTTTTATACATATAGATTTACCTATTTCAAAGTAAAATACCCGAATTGTGTGTGCTTCATATGGTGAATTAAATACTCTAACCTTTTCTGATATCCAATCTAGAAAATTCTGTATCTTCTCGTTATTCCCTAATAATTTATCAATCCACATTTTCATGGCAATGAGTAAATTATCTGCTTTTGGAAGCATTACTACCACTGCTAAGAATATTTCTTGCCAGTTCTTTTTAGGCAAATGATTTACTATATCTTGTAGTATATCTTTCTCTAATTCATAGGAATTCAGATGAATGACTATTTGTTTAGCTGCCAAATATTCTTGAAACGTCAGATGCGAAAATGACCAAACCTTTTGTGATCGCTCAATCAACAACCCATGCTGTGCTTCAATTGCTTTTAACACCACTCGAGTATCCAACTGTGGAATATCTAAAAACTCCGCAATATACCCCTCTATTTCCTCCTGCTCAAACAGAACATATTGTTGTTGCTCAAACTTTTTCACCGCCAAATAACTTAAAAGTTCCCGCTTTCGCTCTAACGACAAATCTCGATAAATTTTCTCCCGCTCAATTTCGCGCGATTTGTCCCACTTTGCTAGGAGTAACTCTAATCCTTGTTCATATAGTTTCGACCGTTTTGAGTAAAATTTTCCCGTTTGATGAAACACCGAACAGGTTAAATTCAATAAAATTGGTGTAATTACTAATTCTCGAATAGTTTTATTTTCTTCTAAATAGAGCTTTTCTAAAAATTTTCGTGCTTTTGCTTTTCCTTCCTTTGTATTTGAACAAACTACCTTAAAGTAGTGTTTTGCAAAGGCGTTTACCTGCTTTTCATTAAAATCTGCAACTTCTATATAATCAAAACGCTCAAACCGCGATTCTTGACTTTGCGTTCGACAGGTGACTATTAACTGATTCTGGGGATAAGTGCGGCTAAATTGTTTAATTTGTTTAGAAATTTCTCGTCCACATATTCCCGCTACCTCATCTAAACCATCTAGTAAAATCAACGCCCTACCTTGATTCAACACTAATTCAGCCTCAGCATCAGACAATCGCCAATGCTGAGTTAAATAACGCTCAAAATTATATTCAAAACTACAACCATCATCTACAAAATATCGCAGATTAATCAACATTGGAATTAGATGCGGTTGCAATCTACCTTCATTACATTCGGTAACAATACGCTGTAGATAAGTTGTTTTACCAGAACCCGGTTTCCCCAACACCACCAAATTGGTATTTTTCTCTAGCACTGTTAACCCAGATACTCGCTGCTGCCGTTTGCCTAAACCAATGCGATCCAAGCTGCGATAACTGGAATATTCTTTAACACCAACACTAAAATCTTGCCACAAGTCATCAAGTTCTAAATTGCGGCTACTGGTAACTTCTTCTAGGATATTAACATCTACAAACAGCTCACCCAAATCTACCCAATGATCAACGCCCAAAAGTGGCATCGTTCCATGTAAACGTTGGATATCATCATGCAGACAACTACGCACTTTCTGCACTAGGACATCTATTGATGTGGTATCAGTTGCGGTGGAAGAGGGCGATACTCCGAAGGAGTCACTTCGTGAACGGACATCAAGCAGAGGACGCAAATTATCGATATGTTGCTGCACATCTACACCTACTTGCGATCGCATATATTCCAACAATGCCCAAAGCGCTTGTTTTCCTGGCGCTACTTCGCCATAATCTGCAAGCTTGCACACCATATCTGGGATAAAAATTGCCACAGCACCACCCCAACTGATGTGTTGCAGCACAGGTTCATCATTACCCAAAGCCAAAACTAGAAAAGGACGACGGTTTCTCTCATCTTCCAAAAAAGGTCGCAGCAGCTTCACCAGTTCATTGATCGTGTGAGGTTCTAATCTGAGATTTTGAAAGTTCTTGGCATCGGACTGATTTTGTGAATGCGGTTTAGCCCTTCCTTGAATCAGCTTAATTGCTTCGCCGTGGTTGCTAATCAGTGGAGATTGGGGAATTTTTGTGGTTTCGTAGTATGCTTGTAATTTCTGTTCAACTGAAACTGTCAGCGTCCGGTTTGTGATCCATTCAAACTCTGGAACTAGATGGGGGTCAAGTCCTGCTAGAAGCGCCCCTGTAAGAACACCATGTTTAGCATCTAACTGCTGATAGGCTACTTCATAGTCACGGGATGCAGCAATCAAAAAGCGATCGCACCCTGAACTATGCCTTCCCAGTTCGGTATCTTTGAAGTTGAGTAATTCGCCACTGAAACAGCAATCTAACCAAATAACCTGCTGTTGTGCTTGACTTTGCTGCAAAATCTCCCACAACTCTCGCAGCGATAAACCCCATAAGTTTTTGCTAGGGCTAGTATCACTAGTTGCTAAAAAACCTTGCGTTAAACTTTGTCTTAATTGCTTTCGCAGCCCATGTCCAGCGAAAAATAACAACGCCGTCTCTGGAGGTTTCCCACTTTCTGGGAGAAATAAATCGAGGATTGCTGCTTCTAATTCTTCTGTCTTAACTAGTTTATCTGGGTCAACCTGCAATTTCCCATCTATATTGCTGGCTGGAAAGCGCTTGACTCGAAAATTCCCGTGGGTTTCTAAAAGTTGAGCGATCGCTTCTGCATCAGTTGCGGGCGTTGTAAGATGCTTGTAGTTACCTGTTGCTGAATCTTTGAGGAAAGGATACTTGTTGATACCTACTACCAAAGCATCTCGGCTCATGTGGAGAATGTGAAAATAAGTATTTGGGCTGAATGTGTAGATTATAACTAAAGTGAAGCAGTGTTGTTTTCTGAAACTTACTGTGCGATCGCTAATAAAATACACTTGAATATCTGCTGCTGGACTGAATTAACTGAGTATTTTATTTCTGTAATTTGATTAATCAAACTCTTCATCATGAGCCAGATCATCCTGTATATTAGTCCTAGCATACTTAGATAGGTAATTATAAAATTTGTATGTTGCTGAACCAAAAATAAATTGTGCTGCTACGGTGGAGGCTTTTTCCTCTAACGTAATATCTGCTGGCGCTGGAAGCCCGATAGCACGAGAACGTTCGCCTGAAATCGCACTTTTTGATAGGTGACTTCTAACCGTTTGATAGCATTTATCTCCAATAGCATAGGCTTGTTCTATTAGTTTATTAACAAAATATACGTGTTGAAAAATAAATTCTTGATATGTATCACTCAAGAGCAAACTAACTGTTTGAACTTTGGTTATATCTTTGGAGTTAACCCACTCTTCAAGCACTTTTAAGCTAATAGGATTAAATCCTAATGAAGCTTCTTCAAATAATTTAGGTATCCAAAAAGAAGTGTAGTATGTTCCTATTAGTGCTTCTTGTCTAATATCGCGCAAAATATCCTCGTATTCATTACTATCGGCTAAACCATCAAGTCCGTGATGAAATGCTATATAGGGAAGCGGCTGGTAATTTTGTTCTCCCGCTTCTTCAAACCGCTTAATTCTTCTTAAGAGTAAGTTAATTAAAGAGCGTGGAGTTCTTGTTGAAGCATAAGCTAGGAATTCACTGATATGATATTCTTCTATGTTTTGAACAGGTTCGAGCTTATTTAGTAAAATTATTAATTCTTCATCTTTCAAAACATCTGGAGAAATGGCATATTTATCAAACACTTGACACAATGTACTAGCTAGTTATGTGCTGTTATTTATATCTGCTTTAAGTGCTGTTTCTACGGCTAGCCTCGGTTCAACACTATAAATAGTAGACAAAGAATCTATAGTTAGCTGTTTAACTGTGAGATTGCTGTGATTTAGAAGCTTGTTAGTAATGTCAATATTAAAATATCTACCCGCAATTGCTTGGCAAAGGGTAGGATGGCCAGTGTCTACAGCACGTTGGACAATAGCAATAGCCTGGCTATAATTTGTATTGATGACTCCGAATAGCAATGAGTATAAATATCTCGTTAGAGGAGAATCTGGATTAGCAATTAATTTCTCACATATTTTCTCAGTATAACTAGGATTAAGTTGAGATAATTTACCTAAAAATGTATAAGGAAAAGGAGATACGCCAGTGCCTACTAAATCTTCTAACTTTGCACTGATATTCTCCATCCCCTCTGTTGCATCTGGATATCTCTGTAATAGCTCTTTAGCTATGTGTAGACAAATTCCTTCTGCGCGCTTAGTCCGAATATCGGAATTAATGCTTGAGCGCTTTTTCTGTTCAAATAACCAATCCCAGTTATAACTATGCCTCAAAGCAGCAGTAAATTTTAATTCAAAAGACTTGGGAATTGATTTGAGGACTTTCTTGGCTTTTCGCTTGACTTTTGTGAAGGATTTATGGCTGGTATGCCATAAAAGTGCATTAATAATACTTAAATTAACTAGTGGATTAATATTTTCCTGTATTAAAGAACTAAAATTATCTAATATCTTTAATTGTTCAGGTATCCACTGTTGTTCTTCTTCAAGAGTAATTTCTCTACCGAAAGAAGTAACAGGTTTTCGGAGCGCATTTTCTAAACTCTTTACTGCTCGGATAACCACATTCAGTTCAGTTGCTTTAGTACAGTTTATAATCAACTGAAGAGCCTGTTCACGAATTTGTTGAGTATTTTGAAAGCTTACAGCAAAAGGAGTAAAAGTGAGTGTAAAACTCTCAAATTCTTCAGAATGAGAACTTTTGACTAAAAATTGGTCGAGTATATCAAGTAGAAAACATATATCATCTGCTTGGTTTGATAAACGCAACCAGTTAGTAACTGCTACTAGAATAATCTGGTTAAATTCTACTGACTTTTTGATATCATAGCTAGCAATTTTTTGTAAAACGCCTATTCCACCAGATTTTCTTAGTTCCCATAACAATTCACAACAGGAAGGCAGATAAGTTAAAGTGTAGCTAATAGTTTTAAGTATTTCAGGTAGCTGAAGTAGCACATTATTATGTGTATAGCAGTAAATTCTTGCTATACTTTCATCTTCTGATATTGTGGTAGGGTTACGTATGGCAGATTCAACTATCTCCAATGCTTGTCTTGGTTGATAGTAAGCTACTGTCTTAATAACATTTAAGCATTTGCACCTATCATAATTTGATGATGAACGGAAATCTTCCCAAATATTATGCCAAATATTTGCTAATAAATCTGTCTCTTTTCTGCTTTTATAGCGAATACGCCAATCAAGTTCAGCAAAATTTTTAAGTAATTCTGCCAGACAAACTGATTTAAATTTATTGAATAATTCTTGTATATAACCTGTTGATTCTCCTTGAGCAGTTAAGCAGGCTTCATATAGAATATGGTCAGCAAGTACATCAGGAGTAATTCTTAGAATACCGCCACGGCGAAGTAAAATTCCTGATTGTTCAAGTATCCCAACACTACTTACTAATTTAGACGTGCTAACCTGAAGAAATTCTGCTGCTACTTGTTTAAACTGTTCATTACTTAATCGCATTGGTGCGACAGCAGCAATTAGCTTTAATAAGTCCTTACAAAACTCAGGTTCAAGTTTCTGACCAATCTGCCCAAGAATAGCATCTCTAAATCTCGTTATTACGTTATATTGAAAGTCTTCATCTCGTTCAAGTAAGGACGGAAGTATTGCTTTTTCTGCTAGTAATCGCCCACCAACTACAGTTACTAATGGGCAATCTTTTGTGACTGTAGCTAATTTATCCACTAAATCTGCATAATTCTCACCTAGTGCCTGATTTGCTAAAGCTTTTACATCATCACGACTTAATTCTTTGAGTTCATCCAATCGTTTAATTTGACGGGAATCGATACCAGCTTGTCTGAAAATTCCTTGCAGGTATTCCACACTATAAGGTCGGCATGAAACTATTAATTTATTCGTGGGGTTTTGCCGGAAGAACGCAAGTAAAACTGCTACATCTTCTTCACGACGGTGTGCATCATCTAACACTACCACACAATTATTTTTAGGTAATTTAACTACATTTTCTGCTGTGATAGGGACTCCTTATTCTACAAACCATAGGGTCAAATTAGAATTATTAAATTGTTCTGCAAAAGCAAGGAGTAATTTGGTTTTGCCAATTCCCCCACGTCCAGATAAAATGACGATTTTTTGTTCATCTGATTGCACAAAATCGTTAAGATTTTGCAGATAATCTGTTCTCCCAATAAGTCGCCAAGCGTGATTAAATGGCTTTTTGGTATTTAGCCATTCACGAAAAAAATCTTCCCACGATAGAAAGGGTGCTAATCCAGAAGAAACTAAAGGAGCCTTTTCATTATGTTCTAATTCGTTATGTTTTTCTCCTTTACCAAGAATGAGTTCAATTGATTGATCTGGTCTTCTAATTAGTGGAATTTGAGGGATTTTTGTCTGGGTATAGTATGTTTTTAGCTCCTTTTCCACAAAATCTGCCACTGTCCGATCAGTTATCCACTTACCCTGTGAAATTTTACTAGGGTCAAGCCCTTCTATCAGTGCCCCTGACAGTACACCGTGTTTACCATCTAGTCGTTCGTAAGCAACTTCTGAACTATGAGATGCAGCAATTATTAAGCGTCTACATTCAGTAACACGTTCTGGAAAATTGCTGTCTTTGAATTCCAGTAATTCGCCACTGTAGCAGCTATCTAACCAAATAATTTGCTCTTTTACTTGGCTCTGCTCTACTATTTCCCATAAATCCCGCAATAGTAGTCCATTCCACCTTTTACCTTGAGGATTAGCATCGCTAGTTGCCAACAGGGTTTGTTTGAGTTGACCCAATGGTTTTGATAGCCCATGTCCAGCAAAAAATAATAGTGCTGTGTCTCTTCCATCTTCTGTTAAAAATAGTTTGGTAATTTCATCTACCAGTTCATCAGCAGTAACAGGCTCTCTTGGATTTGGATCGACCTGTATTTTGCCATCAATCTCTCGTTTGGGGAGTCGTTGCACTCGAAAGTTGCCATCGGCTTCCAGCAGTTGCGCGATCGCTTCTGCATCCGTTGCTGGGGTAGTCAGGTGCTTGGCTTTACTTGTCGGTGTATCCTTTAAAAAAGGATATTGGTTGATACCAACTATAAGTGCTTCTCTTCTCATAGCTAAGAATTTTAACCGTATAAAGTATTACAAGCAACCTACTTCAATGAATTCTTCCGTTACCAAAACTCTACTAGCTCTGTTACTGGCGCTGAAAAAACTGGAAATTCCTTTGAGCGAAGATGAACAAGCACTTCTGCAAGATGTAGGACAGCAACTAGCTCTCGATCCTGATTACTGGGAGTTTATTGAACCAGAATTAATTATTATAATTCAGGCAAATTCTACTTTACATCAGCTTTTTGAAGCGATAAAAGTCAAATTAGACGCTTTAGACGGTCGAATCCCTAGAGAATTGTTACCAAGCCTAGCTTACTTAGAGAAAGAACTATTCGGAGAGACAAAAGAAATTATTACCTTTGATGGTCAAACCAAAGGTGAACCCAACAATCAACCAAACCCGGTAATTAATCTTACCAGTTCCATCCTGCGTCTTTCCAACCAAGACCATACTGTTAAGCAGCTACCTTTTATACAAGAAATCTCCGACTATGTAGAAAACTATCGTTACTTTAATACTTACTTTACGAATTCTGATGTTCGCACAACTGTTCCACCCAGCGAACCCTTAATTCACGGACAGACTTATTTATTGCTTGTAGACATCAGCCCAGAACGAAAAGGAATAGAGAGTGAGCCGACTCCATTTCCAGATCAAGCCTTGGCTCAAGTTTGGAATGACTCGGAATCCCTACCTCTAGATTTAGTGGTGGCTTCTAAGGACTTTAACATTGATGCAACTGTCAAAAAGCTAACCTTACCCCGCAGTGGTGCATCAGATATTGTACAGTTCACCGTTAAACCTAACTTATTTGAAGGTCGAGGCTACATTCAGGTGGACTTGTTATATCGCGGATATCTGCTTCAGTCAAAGCAACTTGCAGTCCTCATCATCCCCGTAGCCGGGGCAGAAATCCCAGAGTCACTGCGCCCACCTCAAACTGCTACCATTACCTTTACTACCACTGACTTGCTGACTCATGACAAGCTAGCACTGCTGCCTGAGCGATTCTTAACTGTAGATGTACAAGTTGATACACGGGATGGTAGCACTGATCTGCGCTTTCTGGACAGAACACAGGGAAATCAAGAATTAATATCTTATAGTACAAATTTACAATCTAGTTTAGGAAATACGATCGCCAGAGTGCGGCAAAAATTACACTCAATGGCGGCGACAAAAGAGGGTTATCAGTTTAAACCCCAAGGTGATATGAAGTTGCTGAATACCTGGCTACCTCAGTTAGCCGATGCTGGACGATATTTATATCGCTCATTGCTCCCCGAAAACAAAGGTCGAACGTTAGGTGAAGACAATGGCGAAAAATTACGCGCCGCCTTAAAACCCGATAGTGTCATCCAAGTCAACCCGATTAACCCAATTTTAGGATTGGGAAAGTCTACAATCCCTTGGGCGTTGCTGTATGAGCGTAAGGTCATGACCAGTAAAGAAGTTCATGTCTGCGAAGAATTTCTTAATCACGACATCGACTGTACTGGTTGTCCTTTTAAAGATAATTACAAAGTTGTTTGTCCCCATGCTTTTTGGGGCTACCGCTATGCTATTGAGCAACTTCCAGCTTGGACAAGTGGCGAACTTTCTCAAACGCCTACCCTGGTATGGCAAATTGCCAACAATCAACCTTTATATATTAATTTTAATGTGTGGCGAAATTTTAGATTTTGGAAAGACCATTTATCTAAAATTGAACAACTTGCTTCTGTGCAAATGCTAATAGCTGAGGAAATCATTGAACTGGAGAATATTTGGGCAACCTACAGTTCTGATTTAGATATTGTGTACTTTTATTGTCACGGCGGTATAGATGAAATCGAAAATCTGCCCTACTTGCAACTGAGCGATGACAAAATTTACAGTAATTTTATCGAAGCCTGCGAGGTAAACTGGCAGCATCGCCCTTTAGTCTTACTCAACGGCTGCGCTACTGGGGATTATGGCCCTGATAGTTACATCAGCTTAATTGATGACTTTCGTGCAGCTGGTGCTAGTGGCGTAATTGGTACGGAATGCCCTGTACCAGAATTATTTGCAGAACTCTATGCCATTACCCTGCTGAAGCGAGTATTTCGCGGAGAACCTTTAGGACAAGCTATGCTGACAGTGCGGCGAGAAATGCTTCAGCAAAACCTCAATCCTTTGGGTTTAGTGTATTCATTGTATGCTCCTTATGAGATTGCTTTAGCTCGTGCGCTCGCCCATAATTAACTGCTTGACCTACTCATGAAACGCTGGATTACTGCTGCACTCCTGATTTTACTCATTTGTCCTGCTCCTGCTGTTGCTCAAACTAATGTCAAAATTGAAGTTGATGCCAAAGACAAGCCGTTAGAAGTTAAAGGTTGGCTTGGGGAAGAGAATGCCTTAATTAGCAACATCCGGTTAACAGCTTCTGGAGGGAGTATCACTGCTTGGACATTCCTACCCTCAGATTTGAAGCGAACCGAAGGAGATGAGGTAATTGGTCGTCAGCAGGTAGAGTTAATCGGGGAACGCAAGCTAGAAGCGGGTTTACCAAAAGATTTTCAGGTGAAGCTGAATGGTGTAAAGCTACCAGGAACTTATCAAGGACAGATTGAAATACTTTTACCTAGTCAAAAGCGGTCTGAGGCTTTGGTGATTCCTTTAACAGTGAAAGCAAAAGCTAGACCTGCATTAGTACCTGTAAAAGATTCAGAACAAGTTCAGTTGCAATTAGTCCGATGCAGTTGGGATTGTGGTTTAGCTCATCTATTACTTCCCGCCAGTGCTTTCCAAAAGCAACGGCTAATTTATTTAGATAACCCCAATCAAGCAACTGTGTTTCTTACCAGTGCTGAAGTAATTTTACAAGGGAAGCAAACTAACTATCAAATTACCAAAACTGAGGTAGAACCACCGCTAAGTCCCCAAACTTTAGCTGCTAATAAAATTATTAGTTTACCTTTGAAGTGGGAGCGATCGCAAATACCCCCCGACCGATATACGGGGGCAGTTTACTTGACAATGGAAGGTCGAGAGGGGAGACTGTCGATTCCAGTGGATTTAAGTATGCGTATTGGCCCAGCGATGCCAATTTTTGTTTTATTGGTGGGTATCGTTTTAGGCAGATTGTTCAAATATATGCAAGAGAAGGGGATTCCCCAATCGGATGCTTTGGCGAAAGTCTACGAAGTAGAGAACATGATTGCTCAAGTTGACCAACAAGACCAAGAAATTCTGAGTCCAATGGTTAATAAAGTTAGGAGTTCTGTTTCTCAGATGGATTTAGAAACAGTGAACGCAGATTTAGCCAAGATTAAAGAGCGTCTTAATTGCTTAACTAGTTTGCGAAAAATCGAACAGCAGTTAGAAGGTATGGAACAAGACCCTGATGTGGGTGGTGACGACGGAATATTAGCCAAAATTAACGAAGCTCGAAAGTGGATTAAGTTTGAGAGCGATGATCAAGCTAAAGAATTGCTGCAACAAATACAGGAGAGTCTTGTCAAACTCAGCAAAGTCATGATGGGAGCAGATCAACAACCCGATCCTAGTTTGACGGCAGCTGCAAATGAAGCGGCTGCGGCTATATTGGCTGCTGCTGGACAGAAAACTAAATCAAATAGGTTTGCGTGGTTGCGCCGACTTTTGATAGCGATCGCAGGAGTATCTAATGAGTTACGAGCAGAAACAACACTCTGGATTGTGCGACCACTGTTATCTTTAACGTTGTTAATGGGATTATCGTTAGTAGGGATACGTGCTTTGTATGTAGAAAAGGGGATGACCTTTGGTGCTGACCCCTTTTCTAATTATTTAGAATTGATACTTTGGGGATTGAGTGCAGATGTCGCTAGTCGTAGCTTGAGTAATTTGGCGGATCGAGAGAACAAACAGGATTAAATGATAACTATTATAGGAATCCAGTTTGATTTTTGCTAAGTATACTGAGACTCAATTTCTCTCTGGGTGGGACTTATATCATGTCCGATTGATCATAGGAATCCTAATAGAATGTAAAAGTTGATTTAATTGACATCCCAACTTCCGTCTATTGTATAAATACTTCCAGGTTCTCCTTGAATTTTAATTTTAAAGAATTTTTCATCATTTTTCACTCTGTGTTTTATGATTCCTGTTCCTCTCCCATTAGGACCATTTGTAGATATAGATATCAATCCAGTCTTGCCAACTTCTTTCCAGTCATTATCTGCCGCGTCTTGTGATTTTGCTGCCAACATAATAAATTCAGCTTGATTTTTAGTTACTTTAATAATGGCTGTAACCCATGAGCCAAGACTTCCAGAAATAATGTCAGGATTATTTGGATTATTAAATTTAAATGCTATTTGTTCTCCATTAATTAAACCTTGTGCTTCATGTTCAAAAGCAAATTTAAAATTATAAGGTACTTGATTAGAATTAATAGATTTTACATCAAGTTCTAATTCATCTATGGGAAGTATATTGGTATTTTTTATCTTTAAACCTTTTTCTAATTCTAAACTATTATCATTATTATTAACAAAATCTTGTTCTTGAACATTTGATTCTAAAGGCAGTATCTTAGTTCTTTTTGCAGAAAAATAACATTTTTTTGTAATTGTTTCTATTTTTTCTTTACTGCAACTACTAATTTTAATTAAAAACTCTTGTCCTTCACTATCTTTAAAAATAGCAGTAGTTTCATAACGATGAGTCAGAGGTGTAAATTCTAGTTTAACCAGGTCTGACATGAATTTTCTCCTTATATTTCTTTAAATTTTAGCTATATTCTACCATCAACTCACTTATTTGGCACAACGTATTCCTGTATCTGTTTCGTGATGTTTAGCTGGTACTTGAGAACGTTGTGTTGTTCGCCTTATTTCTGTTTTCCAACTCTTTCCTCTAGTAATAAAAAAATCTGATTCTGGTAAATGTTTAGGATTTTTCCAAAAGTATTCTTTTTTATAGTTTATGTAGGAGTCTTGTAAATAAGATGAAGTCCATTCTTCAACATTGCCAATTAAGTTATAAACTCCTTCTTTACTCTTTCCTTGTGGATAACTATTGACCTGTTCAGTATCTTTTTCATATGTTTCGGGAAAATATACATTTGCAAACTTTATTATTTGTGGATCGTCTCCCCAAGGAAATTTTTGACCTTCTATACCCCGTGCTGCTCTTTCCCACTCTAGTTCTGTCGGCAAGCGCCCTCCTAACCAATCACAGAATTTAGCTGCATAAAAGACTGTTACTTCTACTACTGGATGGTTTAAAAATTTGTCATTATATAAACGGCTGGGGTTTACTGGCTCATCACAATGCCACGCTTGTACACAAAGACGATATAAACGATTAGAAACTTCAAACTTTTGAATTTGGAAATCAGAAATATAAGGATGCCATACAGGTTTTTCTTCATCGGCGTAGGCATGACTTGAATCACTTGTGCCGATAGTAGCGTAGCCACCATGAATAGGTATCATTTCAGCTTGCCAATGCCGAATCGCTATTTGCCGCAACACTTCGCGGTAAACAAATGACCCTATTGTAGCTGTGGCAATAATACCAAGTACAAAAGCCAGCCATTGCCAACCGCGTCGTGCTTGTTTCTCTCGTTGTAATTCTCGCTGTTGTGCAAGTCGCTCTCGTTCTCGCTCATCCTTTTCTAGCCGATCCAGTTCGGCAGCAATGCGATCGCGCTCTTTCTGACTAGCCTCTATTAACTCATAACTCAAACCTGACGGTGGTACAATATCAACTTGCTCTTGCAAAAACTTCTCGGCTTCTGCCAATCTCAACCCCGTGAGCAAGTAACGCTCTTTTATTACTCTCATGAGAGTATAATTAGTTACTAAGAGTTTAACTTAGCAAGGGTATTTAATTGGGTTCAAGAACGGCTACCTCCACGATCACCGTGGTAGATCAGTACTGCGATGCC
>NZ_NOLK01000075.1:0-36164 GCF_002245985.1 Nostoc sp. 'Peltigera membranacea cyanobiont' 232 | reverse complement strand
GGGGACTACGGGCTGGGTGGGGAAGAGTTTTCCCAATCCCCAATCTATAACCTATGCCCAATTCCCAATCCCCAATCCCCAATATTGCGATTGTTAATTCTCCCATGAGTTGAGCAATTGGGAGTTTTTAGGATAGTTAATTAAAATTAAAAGGGAATTAAAAAAGTAGCGGGAGTGGATTTTGCAAAGTTTGGGCAGGTGAACTCCCTAACCTCTAGACAGATGGGGCTTACCAATTCATCGGGAATAACGTCCAGGACTCCGTAGTTCTATTGGTCTGACATTCCCTCCAAGGGCAGAAGTCTCGCTTCCCAAGTCCTAAATTTTTTCCTTGCAACATATACCCTTACGGGTTCGGCACTTCCTTCAAGTCGGGGAACCCGCCCAATGGAGTGCCTCACCTATTAGCTTGGTTTTCGCTTATGGCATTGATGGTCAAAGCATTAACTATAATACCGGAAAAATTAGTGATTCCGACTCTCGCGCCGAGCTAACGCAACTTACATACATAAACGTATTTGTTTTTGCTGATGTATTTAATCAATACGCTTATGCAATCGTCATCACCCAGCCTCGATCCCCACCCTACTAAGAGTTGTTCTCGCAGCGTCTCGTAGAGAGGGTGGTGACTTCCGCGATCCGTTAAAATTAATTATGCTTCAGTCTTTTTTATCCCGTGCAACCCTAATTTTTGTATCAAGCGCTCTAGCGGTTTTGTGTGTTGCCTGTAGTGAAGACAAACGGAACACTGCAACTGGTGGCAATGAGCAACCCACACTAATTGGGGATCTGGCATCAGCACAGCCTACTGTAGAACCACCAAAACCGACAGTTACCCCAGAAGTACAGCCGCTAGAGCCGTCTGAAAGTGAACCAAGTCTTTTTGAACAGGGGCTAGACAAAGCAGTTGGTGCTTGGAGTATTAGCCGATCTGCTCAATCTCCAGGTGATTGGATTTTGGTAGCCAATCAATACCAGGATGCGATCGCGTTGATGGAAAGAGTCCGGCGACAAAGCCCAGAATTTGCGATCGCTCAGACTAAAATCGCTGAATATCGCCACCAAATTAAATATGCTCAACAACAAGCTAATCCTCGCCCTGTGCGGATTACCGAACCGAAGAGGATAGTAGTTGTGGTTCCCCAAACAAGAATCACACCAAAGTATACCTCACCTCCGCAAGAAACAGAACCGTTACCAGCGGAGCCAGGTTTGCCCTCATCAGCAGTGGTGATTCCAGATCAGGAAGTATTTACAGCCCCGATTAAAAGGCGACTTGGTGGAACGCCAATTGTCGAAGTTACCTTCAATGGTCAGCGACAATTTGAAATGATTATAGATACAGGAGCTAGTGGTACTGTGATTACCCAAGAGATGGCAAATACCTTGGGAATCGTGACAGTAGGCAGAGCTAAGGCAAATACTGCTAGTTCTAGGGCTGTAGAATTTCCTGTGGGCTATGTTAATTCGATGGCAATTGGTGGGGTAATAGTAAATAAAATACCAGTGGCGATCGCAGGTGCGGAACTAGAAACTGGACTTCTAGGACATGATTTTTTTGGTAACTATGATGTCACCATTAAACGGAATGTAGTAGAATTTCGGCCGCAAGTGCGATCACAAATCAATTCCCCAAAAACTCAACTAACTGCTCCAACTTCGTCCAAGCAGCCCCACTTTGTAGGATATCCTTAGCGATTTTAATCCCTTGGGCGTGATCTAGCAGTGCGATCGTACCTGCTACTTGCAGCGCCAACGACGCATTTAATGCTACTGCATCTTGTTGCGCCTGAGTTCCCTTACCTTGGAGTACTGCCTTGAGAATCACCGCATTTTCTTGGACATCCCCACCCCGAAGCATACCTATGGGAGCAGGTGTTAGATCCAAATCGAGGGGATTAATGGTAGTTACCTGCACTTCTCCATTTGATAAAACCGCTAAATCAGTTTCATCTCCTAACCCAGCCTCATCAAGTTTTTCTCGTCCATGTAAAACGATCGCCTTTTCCTTGCCCAAATTGTTTAATGCTTGGGCAACAGTCGCCAAAAGTTTGGGAGTAAATAGCCCCACCACTTGCCCCGTTGGACGCAAAGGATTTACTAACGGCCCCAGCAAATTAAACACCGTTCGTACCCTGAGAGTCCGCCGCAATTGGGCAACCGCTTTCAGTGCTGGATGCCAACCAGGGGCAAACAAGAAAGTGATCCCCACCTCTTGTAGTGCGGCTTGTACCTTGTCACTGGATGCACTCAAGTTTACACCCAAGGCTTCCAACACATCTGCGCTCCCCGTGAGACTTGAAGCTGAACGATTGCCGTGTTTAGCAACGGCTACGCCAGATGCAGCAGCGACAAATGCAACGGCTGTAGAAATATTAAAGGTTGATGAACCATCTCCACCAGTGCCACAGGTATCTATTACAGGGATTAGAGATTGGCTGGATTTTTGCCCAGTCCCCAGTCCCCAGTCCCCAGTCCCCAATTTTGATTGAGATTGTAATACTTCAGCCATACCAGTCAATTCATCGGCAGAAATGCCTCTAAAATTCAGCGCTGTTAAAATAGCCCCTGATAACTCTGGGGGAACCGCTTCACTAAGCCAACCTTGCATCAATTCAGCAGCTTGAGTACGGGATAAGGATTGGCCATCTATTAATTGTTGCAGTAGCATATACCAGCTAGCAGAGGCTTCTTGAGCAGGGATTGGGGAAGTTGTCATAGAAGAAAGTTTGTGGTTTTGTAGGGTGTAGCTAGGTTGAAGTGCATGGGAGCTATCCTACCGGAAAATTGACCGCTATTAAAATTAGGTTAAATATCAAGGCTCAACTACAAAGCTGGATTAACAAGCTTTTGATTTTTTGCTTTTTTATCCAAATAAAGTTTAACTTCGTAGTTAGTAATGAATAGCTCTTTTCCTTTCGCTGCACCATTCTGCTTATAGTTATTCATGCCATACTGTAATTCCCATGCTGAGATATTAGCCCATTGAAAATTTTCTCTAATTTGCAATGAGTCGTCGTAGGTAATTAGCCAACGATGATGGCATTGTTGCAAAAGTTCAGCAAATCTCTGATGTTCAAAAGACGTGTGTAAGTCACCATCTTTACCATATAGCTTTGATTTTGTAGCACTAAAATATGGTGGATCTAAAAATAAAAATACATCTTCTCCTGCTGATTTTAATAGGTGGCTGTAATCAAGATTAGTAATTTGGACATTTTCTGAGAGAATACCTTCTAGTTTTTCTAAGCGTTCTATCGAAGAATTAGTAAATCTTTTATGAAAAGCTTCTTGGGAAAAGCCACCTGATTCTACAGTTCCTGAAAAGGTTATTCTATTGAGGACGAAAAAACGAACGGCTCTTTCTAAATCAGATAAATTATTGACATTTACGTTACTTAATTCTGTAAAGAGTAATTTACCATCTGTATATTTAATTTTAATATGTCGAATTTCTTTAACTAACTTAGCTATATCAGATTGAGCAGACTTCCAGAATAAGAAGAGTTCGCGGTTTAAATCGTTAATCCAAATTTTAATATGAGGAAATTTTTGTCTTAAATAAATAAATACAGAACCACCGCCCACAAAAGGCTCTCTAAATTCTGAAAAGCTTTCTGGCAAGTATTCAGCTATCTGATTTATTGCTTTTGACTTACCACCAGGATATCGTAAAGGACTTTTGAGCATAATTTAGGAATCGTCATACTTGGGGTAATAACAAACGCCGAAAGCCCTCCTGCTCAAAATGGCGATCGGTGGTTAATGCCTGAGTGAAACCACGCTGACGCATCAATACAAAGCTAACAGCGTCGCATAAAGAGTAGGTTTTGTCTTGCCGAGCCATTAGAAGTTTAACAGCTTCTCGATGTAACAACTCATCGATCCATACCATCTCGATATCGGGATTTTCTAATAAATCAATAATAAATTGTAGTGCTGCTGTACGTGGAAAACGACGAACCTGAGATAATGCAATAAACTCTGCCAAAACATAGCTATGAGTTAAGCTCACATTAACATTATCTAGAAACTCAACTGCTTTTTCATGTTCTGGTTCACCACTGTGGACATAGCAAAGTAGACCAGATGTATCAAGTAAAAGCACTCAATTTGTTTCCTCAGATGTATCGCTGTATGCTCTGACTAAATCAGCATCAATACTTTCATTGTCTGCTCCTGTAGCGTAACCCAGGTTAATGGCTCCAGCATGACTTCGGAAGCGTTGACGAGCAGCTTTTTGCTCTATTTCAGTTTGCGACTTTTCATGTCTTAGAGAACCATACTGCTGTTCTATAGAAGTAGTTACTAATTCTGCAAGAGATATGCCTGCAATCTCGGCTTGCTGCTGCAATGCTGCGTAAACTTCATCACTTAATTCCAAGCTTAAAACTTGACTCACTGCACTACACCTCAGCTACTATATGTAATTATAGATGTCATAGTAGCTGAAAATTGTTGAAAAATAAGTTAGGCGATCGCAAACCTAACGAACATAAAACTACGGGCACGTAATATATGCAATATGAATTCTGTCTTGATTTCATGTTGCATTCTCTTAAAAATCTGTTACATTACTTTACAGGCAGTTATACCTGTTACAACATAAAAGCTCGGAGTATTATTTATGGCAGACGTTAAGAAGACTACGGGTTCGGTTTCAGAAGATCCTAATGCTTTGCGCTGGGGCTTTACTCCTCAGAGCGAAAACTGGAACGGTCGTTTTGCAATGATTGGTTTTCTATCTGCTGTTGCACTTGAAGTGTTTTCTGGCCAAGGGATTTTACACTTCTGGGGCATTCTATAGATTTAAACGTTTTTACACCTTCATTAGATGATTAGGCAAGGCAGCGATATGTAAAATCGTCTGCCTTTCCTTTGTCAGAAAATTCCCTTATCGTGATGAGCGAAATATTACACGCCCTGGGGATTCATCCTGATTAATTCGCGCATATACTCGCAGACAAGTTAATACTTCGCCAGGAATACCACCACAGTCTAATTGTAAATCATCTTTGGATGAAGCACAGATATCCGCATAAAGTCCCGACAATTGGCGAATTCTCACTTCATTACCTGCATTAATAGCTTCATCAGCGACTTTCTTCAGAATACGCCGTGATTCATGTTGTAGCTTTCCCCACCAAGAATAGCGTTCAGCCGGTGGTACAAATACTAGGGAATGTATTGCTTCATCCATATCAATCCAGGCACGGAGAATTGACAGGGGATCGGTGTTTTTCTCAGCTTTTTGGGTGCGTTGGAAGCGATCGCTTAAAGCATCAATATATTGATCGCGCTGTTCTGGTTTGGAGTGTAAGGAAATGACATCGAAGCCAAAAACGCTTTTTAAAGCATGATGTAAATCTGGATCTATTTCGATGAAATTCATATATAAAAATAGGAATGCTGCTGGTAAATCGGATACATTGGCTTGAGGATTTCTAGGGTTTGAAAGTGCTTGTTGATACAAAGTTAAACCCTGAGTTTGAACAGTACCACTAAGTCCGGGGTAGATAATTTCATCGCGGATAAAGGGAAGTTGATAGAGGTTAGAATTATCTGCGATCGCACCAACTTCTTGAGCTAAATCTAAAGTGCGCGATCGCCAAGTTGCAGCCAAATCTTCTGGTACTCGCAGCAGCTTACGTTGAATTTCATTCCACAAATCAGAGTCAGTTATGCTTTGCAGTTGGGAATTGCCCAGATAATAATTAAGTTCTGAGTCAGCATTGAAAGCTTCTCGGAGGTGATTTAGTTTTAAATCATCTGGCGGATCTTCCCAACCAGTATTTTGCTGTAGGGGTTCAGGTTGCAACAGGTTATGAAGTTCTTGCAGCACTTCATCGCATATTTTAGATCCTGGATCTAGTGGAAATTCTGTGCGAGCCTGATTTAAAGTAGCCTCTAGTCCATACAAACTAAACCGCAGTAACTGGGCTAACTCTGAGTTTTCTATCTCCAATAATTGACGCAAGTGCTGCATGAATATCACCTCCAAATATGTTTGTAGCGAATTAAATTTGGCAAAACTCTGCATTCCTTTGCGTTCCTCTGCGTTGAAAAAATTAATATTTTTAAACGCAAAGGGGCGCGGAGTAAACGCAAAGGAACGCAGAGGTTTAATGCAAGAGTTAATGTATGCCACAAAATGGATCGCGTTCTTTATCAACTTCATTGGGCTGCAATTCTAATTCAGCAAGATAAACGCATCCCTCTTCTTTTAGGCATTCCTGACTGTTTGATGTCCAATAAGGCACTTCGCCAGCGTGCATCCGTAAAATACCTTGATTGTCAAGAGTTACCCGATATTGGCAAGGATAATCTGTTGTCACATCTGGTTTACTAAGTGCGCCAATTCTTATCCATTTTTTGCTGTTGGTTTCCGCATCTGTTTGATAAATATAGAACGTGTGCTGGCCAGTTTGCGGGAATGGAGGTAAGGGATTACTAATTAACCCAATTCCTGGTTCTGTCACACCATCGCGTAAATAGTGAAATTTTTGGAACAATTTACTACCATCATTTCCTACTTCAAATACAAGATGATAAGCATCTGGTTGATCGACAGTTGCAGACTCAATAACATTGACGGCAATATCACCATCATTTAAATCTTTATTGAAGCGTTCAACAGCAATATTCCAGTTCAATTTACCATCAGCAAATAGTGACGATGTTTCGGAAACAACTGATTCCAAATCAATGCCAGGAATATCAATTAAATAATGGGGGTTTCCCTGACAAAGCAATACATTAAACTCAAGGGTTTGGTCAATTTCAAACTGGACTTTGATTTTTTTCAGAAACTCTGTTTCTTGCATTCCCAGTTGATTCATGAGGTTTTTACCGTCGAAGCTACCCCAGAGTCGTAAATCTCCATCTTCGTAGTCTTGACGGTAAATAATATTAGTTAATTGGATTCCTTGCCATGCAGTCCGAACCTTTGCGACAGTTTCCCAATGTGCGAGTTGATAGAGTTCTTGTCCAGCCTTGAATATGGTTAGTAAATCGTTACTTTGAGTTTTACGTTTGAAATTGCAAGGTAAATAATAAAATAGGTTTTTGACATCAATTTCTAGTTGGTTAGCTCCCTTCCGCAGCAAGCTTTTAGACTCCTCTGGATCGAATCTTAATCTTCGCAATTTCTCGGCATAGCAAGCACCAGCAGAGGTGGCTAATTTGGTAAATTCCAACACAAAGGTAATTCGCTCTGGATTCCACACAAAATATGGAGACTTACTAAATTCTTGGTAAATTTGGCGCTGTACTATGTCTAAATTACAAGTTTTTCCAGACAAAATTAACCAATCAACTTTTTGAGAATTCCAAGAATCTTTGGTGAGATCGTCGGGGCGCAAGCGACTTTCCATCAATCCTTTAGCAATACCGATCGCTTCTTTAATTCCTGAAACTGCGGCTCGTTCAAACTGCCGATTATCTAAGGTGATGCAGATACTATTCGGATCTTTGACTTGCAATTTAACGGCACTTTGGTTGAGCATTTCGGAAATTTGTTGTTCAGAAAGTGTGAAGGTTAATAGAGAATTATCTGCTGGTGCTTTTTGCCCAAGTTTAAGTTTAGCGGCTTCTGCATAATCCCAAAGGATATAAAAGGATTGCAGCCGTTGGGGTGATTGTTGCCAACGGGTAGGTAATACTTTCTCGGCAGTATCTAAGGCATCTTTATAAGCAATATCGCCTTCTGGATTCTCTTTATCTAGACATTTTAAAAGACTGCCACTTTTGAATTTGCCTTGTTCTAAGAAGCGCTCGTTTAATTCAGAGCTAATTAAATCTTCTAGCTTTTCGCTTTCAATATCACCTGTTGTTACTGCTGCCAATAAAAAGTCTGCGATCGCAACTTTTAATAATCTAAAAATTCGCAGTGTAATTAATTCACCACCTAACTGTAAATGACCAGATGAACCTAATAGTTTGGGGGTGAGTTTATAGTAACGTCCTCCTAAACCCCGATCTTCATAATCGGCAAAAGCAGGGGTTTTATCTTCTAAAGTTAGTTCAATTAAAGCTAAGTCTGTGGTTCCGCCACCGATATCCAAAACGAGGACATTTTGTGACCATTTATTTCCGACTTGACGGCAACGAGTTTTGAATGATTCGATGCCAATATTAAGATTACCGCCAAATTCTCGCCACAAAAAGAATATCGCCACAGAAACGGCTTCATCATAAGCAGTTTGGACATCATCAATCCCCAATTGCTCAACAAATTCCTTAACTTCTTTGCGAACAACTGGTGGAGCGACAGTGGGGTAGGTGACAACTGCTGTCAAAAAAGTCCCTTCTGAAAATCTGCGTTGGGCGCGTTGGCGGTAATCTTCAGTTAACTCGATTAAATGCGCCCAAGCAGATTGAATCAGTTGATTTGCAGTAATTATTTCTTCTTTACCATCCAAAATAACTGAAAACGATCGCTCCTGGCCAAAATAACGTTTGGGCGAATGGTGAAATCTGCTGATAATTTCCTTCAAAGAACTGCTTGTACCTTGAGCGATCGCTTTTTTGCGATTATCTCTAGCTTCCCTACCCATCCGCAGTTTTAAGTCTCCTAACTGCGAAATTTCTAACTCGCTGGGAATTTCCGTATCGCGGCGATCGATATCTAGCACAACTGGGATCAGATTTTGCGACTCTAGGGTAGGAACGCGGAATACCTCATGATAGATTTGGTAAAGTTTTTTGCTGACAGCCCGGCGGAATCTCTCGCTGTTTCCTAAAGAAAGCTCAATTTGGCGAATTGCTTCCAAAAATCGCTCTTTATTATCACTTTCAAATACTTCACTTAACTTTGTTGGTTCTATCTCCAGGTTTTTGCTAATTTCGGTGATGAATTTTGCCCAATCATCATCGCTGACATCTGGTAAAGCCACTGACGCGGGAGAACTCAGCCATTGTGATAAGCGATCGCGCAGCCGCATTTCTTGCTCTTTAGGGAGAATTTCTGCGATCGGTACTTCAATTGGATCGAAAAGTGTGACTGTGGAGTTTGATGTGCCGAAATCTAAAGCAAACCATCCCGGAAATCTTTTTTGTTGTTTCTCGCTTGGTTCTCGATCGCTATATTTGTTGAGTTGAAAAGGGTTCATTATAGTATCACTTTCTATTATTTGTTTTATAGCTGGCTTTTTTATCTAGCGCGATGACTACGCCTACGCTTTTATCTGAAAAGACATAGGCGTAGCTCAACCTGATTACCGCTATAGCGGTTATCGATTAAACAAGAACACCAAAGTCCTTGCTGTCAAATCATTTCAGCAAAATTTTTGTATCTAACTCAACTGCATACCGCTATATAAATATTGCAGCAGTTACTAAGTACAGCTTTGCGGAGAATCGTGGCGAATTGAGGGTTAAATTTTAAACGCAAAGGCACGCAGAGGAAAGCGGAGAGTCACGCCGAGAATTTGCTACGAATTAATCAAATGTTGTACTAAGTTGATATTGAAGATTCTTGCTCAGTTGCAAGTCTTAATTGTTCGACTTGTTCGATAGTTAAATGAAGTAACCTCGCAACCTCTTCTATCGAAATACCATAAGCTAAGAACCGAGGTATAAGTTCAAGTTTTGCTAGTTCTCGTCCTTGTTGTATTCCTAGTTCTCGTATTTCTTCTAGTGCTTGTTTTAGTCCTTCTTGTCGTCCTTCTTCTTTAGCTTCTTGATAAACCCTAGTTTCTTGTAACGTAATTTCAAACATCGCCTCTACCTTTCCATTACTTAAGTTTGCAAATTTAGAAACAGTAATTGTTGTGATTACTCAGCTGCAAGTCTTACTTGTTCGATGGTTAAATTAAGTAATTGGGCAACATCTTCCATCGACATACCAAGAGCTAAGAACTGAGGGACAACTTCAAGTTTTGCTTGTTCTCGTCCTAGTTGTATTCCTTCTTCTCGTCCCTCTTGTTTCGCTTCTTGATAAACCCTAGTTTCTTCTAAATTAACTCCTAACATTGCTTCTACCTCTTCACGACTTAAGTTTGCAAATTTATAAACAGCGATCGTTGTGATTACATCTATTATCTCTTTCTTCGCTAAAACAGTTATCTGTTCTTGTTGCACCCGCTCAATTAAACGTTTTGCGTCTTGCACCATTTTAGTCTCTGAGGCAATAGTCAATTGCATCAAGCTGATACCTAATTTTTGCTCATCAGGACTACCTAACTCATCCAAATAAATTCTTTGTACTTGCGAACTGTTCAGTAACGATCTGTGAATAGTGGTTTTTTCAGGTTCCAAACTGCGAGACTGTAAAATAATTACCCCATACCAGTCATCGTAAAGCGACGGGTTGCGATACATATACAGCATGGATTCTGAGAAAAAGCGATGGTACAATAACTCATCCTTTTGGAATTGTACCTCAGCAAAAAAGATCGTCTGAGATGTTGCATCAGGTGGAGGTAAAAATACCCCATCAATCCGAAATGTTGGTTCTTTAACTTCAACTGATTCAAAGCGATAGCTAGCAGCTTCGGCTGGAGGCTGTTCTACTAACTCGAATAGCAACCCAGGGACACGCTTGAAAATTGTATAAAAAATCGCATCACGTCTCACAAAAACATCCTCATATCACCCGATCCCAATCAGTTATTTTCTGAGTTAGCTCATCTCAAACATCTAAGTAAGAAACAGAAGCAATTTCTGAAAGAATCTGTAACCAAGTAGGAATTGCTACCTCTGGTGGTAAATCCCCAGCCGCTAAATATCTCAGCAAAGTTTCTTTTTTTGAAAGGTTTTGCAAACTAGGAATAATTTGATCCAAAATTCCTTCTAGTTCCGAATTAATTTGCTGATTAACTTCGCTAACATACTGTACAAGATGGAGACTAGCGCTAGCCGTGATTTCATCACGTAATCGTAGTACTAAAAGTTGGTGATTGCTCGATCTAGATAAACCCTGGTTTTTTTCTGGGGCCCAGTCAAAGATTTGACCAACGTTGTGTTTCTCATCTTGACGCGCTAGGGGAAAGATGGTTTCAGGTGCAACAGTTTTATCTTTACTAGTGATTTCCGAAACGATCGCTTCTTTCCATTCGTTAGGATCGCATCCGAGTAATAATTTGTAAAAGAGATCGGCATCTTCCAAACCAAATTTTTCTTCAATTTCTTGTTCCATATCTGGATGGAAAAATGCCTGTAATTGTTCGCGTTCTGGGGCTACATAATTTGACAATTGGTTTAACAAATCTACCACTGCTTGATGGATGCGATCGCGGGCAAAATCTTCTACTTCCTGAACGGTTTTTTCAAATACTGGATAAAAATCATCGCTCTTGGTTGGTAGGGAAGTATTTACACGATTTCCCCGATCGAATAATTTCCCGGCTGCACCTTTAGATTCCGCCAGAGCGATCGCTCCATTGTTGGCTTTGTTGAAGAGTAAAGTCCACTGGTTCCAATTAAGGATTCTAAAAGTGAGTTCGTCTTTAACTACATCGCTGACGACAACACCGCGCCGATCTTTCAGTGGTTCTGTGCCTAAATCTTTTTGAAAATTCCTGTAGATTTTATCCAAACTTTCGACCACATAGCGCAACTCAAGAAAGGCGGGGCTGTCTCCTGTGGGGATACCTTGCTCGTGAATTTCATCTATGATGTCTTTCAAGTGGTCTTGTTGCTGACTCACCACATCAGAAGCTCTGCGAGTATCTTCATACAGTTGCTTCAAACCGTGAGTTGCTACGTGAGTTTGAATCACTTCCCGCAGCTTACTAAGTCCGCCATCTTGACCAAAGTAACCTAGCTGTTTGCCTAAATTACTGCGGGGATCGGTGTCTAACAGCCGTTCGCTTAATAACTCCCATTTATCTTGTAGCCGTTTAGACCGATCTAGGTAATCAGGATAGTCCAAGTTAGCCAAAAAATCTGGTGAGCCGGCTTTGACTGTACTAGAACGTTTTGCTAATTCAGCCAGTCCCAACAGTGGCGACAGTAAAACGATGCGGTCTTTTTGGGTTGTAAAGGCTTCTGCACCGTCAATGGTAGTTTGCAGAACTTTGAGTTTTTGGAGAACGGTTTCCTCTTTTAAATGTGAACTATCTTCAATCAGTTGATCGAGTTCTCTTTCGCCACCTTCACTATCTAGGGGGAGTTGATCGAAGCGACCTACACCGACGAGAATTAAATCTTTCAGGTCTTGTCCCGGTCGCTGCTGCTGCATCATGGTAAAGATTTTATTGGCGCGATCGCTACCGGGAGATTTACCATTTAGCAATACCAAAATTGTTTGTACTTCTGCTAATTCCCGCAGTGACAAAAAGGTATCTCTAGCCCCCGAATTAGCAGCCCCCAATCCTGGAAAGTCGATCAGAATAAATTTAGCTGCACCTGTAAAATCCCAAATTTCCCGTGAGATTTTCACATCGATATCTACACGCCGGATAAGTGGAAAGCTATTCTGCAATAACTTTGTTGGTAGCCTTTGGGGTGGACTTGGTAATCGGATATGCGCTGGCGGTAAATCCTCAAATTTCAGACTTTGGATTGCCATTGGCTGTTCGACCAGTTGTAGCCCCTCACGGGCCGTGGTAGCATCAATCTGGTAGTGCCCACCACACATCACTTCTCCATAAGCTTGATAAGCCCGAAGGAATAATACCAACTCTCGGAGTAAATAACGTAACTCCAAATTGTTACTACTATTCCAAGCTTCCTCACACCAACCAATAATATCTTTACCAGAGTTGAGTTTCGATACTGGTATCGGAGGAAGCCCTGCTGCTGTCGTGCGTTTATGGGCTTCCCCTAGCATGAAGCGTAGACACTCATGTACACCTTCGTGAGAAAGATACTCTACAGTGAAATTACTTAATTGAGTAGTTGCAAAGTCATCTTGCGGAATGATATGTATTGCGGTAACATTACCTGTAGTGGGATTTTCACTGACTGGTAAAGCATCTGCATATCCAATTAGACTGCCTAAAAGTAAAGTTTTTCCACTACTGAATTCCCCCATCACCCCAATTTTGACAGGTGAAGTTGCAAGGTCTACAGTTTTCTGGGCAGCTGACCGCAGACGCAGGAGACAGTCATCAAGACTAGCTGGAACCCAATCTTCTTGTTTTGAAGGGTGCTGGGGCACAGAATCTATCTTTCGGAGGATGAATTCGCCGTACTCCTTAAAACGGCCCAGTTTATCTGGTTCCATAAAGTAGTTCCCGCCTAACATTAATTTCTGTGAGCTTTATAACATATAAAATCCGATTGCTAGCCATTGTTGCAACCTGTTGATATCACATTTAGCATTTCTGTCATTTAATTTGTGACTTTGGGATGAAGCATTTTGAACAGTCAAGACAATTTTGAAAAATCGAGTTTTGCTGGGAAAATTGAAGAATAATTCCGAATTCCGAATTCAGAAGCCAGAACGAATAAGGTAGAGTTTTATACTGAAAATTACCAAAAATGCTGAGGATAGATGTGGGGATTAAACCCTTTTAGACCAACAATTTTAAGAGGATATCTGAAAAGCATTAGGTTAATATAATTCGCTACTACACAACTAAAGTTTACCTACACGGAAACATGAAAAATCAAAAATTTCAAACCCACAGAGGTGGGTTTTGTCTGTATAGCCGATTGGACTTTAATTCATGCTGAATTCTTCTTGATAAAAAATCCATATTTATTTGATATGAAATTACTGATTATTATGAATTTCTGATAAAGACATAAGCACCTCATCATGAATCATATAGTTTTCATGAAGCTAAATAAGGTTTTTAGCAATGTAATTACATAGCTAAGATGAACTTATAGATAACTTTAAAAAGAAATCAATTTAAACAAGTTTCCTGACAGATGGATAGCTGAAATTTTACCAAAATGCTGAATTTAATCTTAATGATAACTTCAGAATTTTTTAATTATTTTTACAGTAAAAGAGGAATTGTTTCAAATATAAAAACAAATAAAGGATTAAGATAAATAGCAGGCGATCGTGAAGATTAAATATATCTATTAATAAATCCTATTTTCAGACTATTACCTTCATAATTTAGGCAGAGCAGGCAGGCAAAAGTGTTTTCCAAAAAGGTGCAGAGCTACATTAACCAAATCATAGCCGAAGAGGAAGTAATACAACAGGATGAAAAAGTATTTTGCCAGCAGATAGATACTGTTCCTCTGATGATTTGGATGGCTGGGTGTAATGCACTTTACTGTTACTTAAATTCCAATTGGCTCGAATTTACTGGAACACATCTAACAATAGGCAAGCCTGCATCTGCACAAGGAGAAGAAATAAGCAATATCTGGTCTTGTAGCGTCCATCCAGAAGATCGGCCGCGATGTAAAAATATATACTTAAAAGCATTTGCGACCTATAATTCCTTCCAGAGGCAATATCGCCTGCGTCGATCTGATGGCGAATATCGCTGGATTTTAGATACAGCTGCGCCACGATTTGCAGCAGATGGCAGCTTTGTCGGTTACATTGGTTATTGTGTAGATGTAACAGAAGTGCGATTTCCCCGGAAAAAAAGCGGCTTGGTGTCTATAAATTCATCTCGTCGTCTACGCAAATTAACAGAACAAAAACAGACGGCAGAATTAACAAAAGCACTTAAGAAAATACAAGCCGAAACTGCAAAACGCCAAGCAGTTGAAGCACAATTACACCAAAAAACATCAGAATTTGCAGCGATTTTGCAAGTACTTCCTGATTTATACTTTCGGATCGATGCTGATGGAAGTATTCTGGATTACAAGCCAGGGAAGATGGAGAATCAATATATTCCAGCAGGAGATTGTCAGGGCAGGAGTTTGCGAGAATGCCTACCCCCTGCTGTAGGCGATCGCTTCCAGCAAGCAATAATTCAAGTCCTTGAAACTCAATCTTCAGTCAGTTTTGAATATACCTTACCGCTTCCACAAGGAAATAATAATTTTGAAGCTAGGTTATTGCCGTTACCAGACCAGCAAATCATAGTTCTTATCCGCAACACCAGCGACAAAGTACAAGCAGCACTAATAGAAAGTGATGCCAAGTTTCGCACCATTATTGAAAATGCCAATAACGTTATTTTTGCCCTGACCCTTGAGGGAATATTTTCCTACGTTTCTCCTAACTGGACTCAAATTTTTGGGCATGAGGTTGCAGAAGTTGAAGGCAAATCCTTTGTTCCCTTCATACATCCTGACGATGTACATATCTGTGTAGATTATTTCCAAAAAATTGCGACAACAACCCAAAAGCAAGACGCAATTGAATACCGGATAAAACACAAAGATGGCACTTGGCGATGGCATACAAGCAACTCATCTGCTATTAGAGATGTTAATGGTAATATTCTAAACTTCGTTGGCATTTGCCATGACATCACTGACCGCAAACAAGCAGAAGAAGGTCTAGCAGAACGGGCGCGTTTAGCAAATTTTCGTGCCGAGGTAGACGCGGCCCTGACTCAGAGTGACAGCTTACAAAATATGATGCGCCGTTGCACTGACGCTTTAGTTGAACATCTTGATGCAGCATTTGCTCGCATCTGGACGCTGAACGAAAAAACAAATGTATTGGAGTTGCAAGTCAGTTCTGGGATATATACCCACATTAATGGGCCCCATAGATATGTGCCAGTAGGTCAATTCAAAATTGGTTTAATTGCCGAAGAGGGCAAACCTCACCAGACGAACTCTGTGCAGACAGATCCCTGCGTGGGTAACAAAGAATGGGCGCAGCAAGAGGGTATGGTTGCCTTTGCTGGCTATCCCCTGATTGTTGAAGATGAGACTGTAGGGGTAATAGCCATGTTTTGCCGCCAAATGGTGACAGAATCAACTTTTAAAGCCCTAGAATTCGCTGCCCAGGAGATTGCCATTGGCATCAAGCGCAAACAAGCAGAAGTTGCACTTAGAGAAAGTGCCCAACGGGAGGCATTACTCAATCGTCTTTCTAACCAGATTCGAGCTTCTTTGGATCTCAATTACATTGTGGAAACCGCAGTGCAGGAGATCCGTAACTTATTCCAGATCGATCGCTGCGCCTTCTTTTGGTATCGGCAAGAGGCTGAGGTTCCCTACTGGGAGAGAGTATACGAAGCGAAAAGTTCCTTTTTACCCTGTCTGCTTAACGATCGAGAAGCAACGAATGCAGAAATCGAACTCATCGCCGCCAAAACCTTGAATAGAGAAATTATCCGCATTAACGATCTTGAGACTGTAGGTGATGGCACTACCCAGCTATTTTTGCAGGATTTTGGTTTCACTGCCTTTATGTCGCTACCCGTACACACCCAATCTGGCGAAATAGGTGCATTTAGCTGTGGTTCTTGTAGTGGCTTCCGGCCTTGGTTGGACAACGAAGTAGAATTACTACAAGCAGTTACAGTTCAAATAGCGATCGCCATTGACCAAGCTAAACTCTACACCCAAAGTCGCATCACGGCCCAAACTGCCCAAGACAAAGCCCAGCAGCTAGAAGCAGCATTACTAGAACTTCAACAAACCCAAGCGCAACTGATTCAAACTGAAAAAATGTCCAGTTTAGGACAATTGGTTGCAGGTATTGCCCACGAAATCAATAATCCCGTCAATTTTATTTACGGCAATATTAGCCACGCCCGTCAATATACTAAAGATTTGTTGCACTTGGTAGAACTTTATCAACAGAGTTACTGCCCAGCAACACCAAAGATTCACGAACAAATTGACACCATTGATTTAGACTTTCTCAAGCAAGATTTGCCCAAAATTCTGGATTCTATGAACATGGGAGCCGAACGCATTCGGCAGATAGTTCTATCTTTACGCAATTTTTCTCGCCTTGATGAAGATGGTACGAAAGCAGTAGATATTCATGAAGGTATTGACAGCACCTTACTGCTATTGCAAAATCGCCTGAAATCCAAACCAGGACATCCCGAAATCCAAGTAATCCGAGACTATGGCAACCTACCACCAGTAGTCTGTCATGCTGGAGAGATGAATCAGGTGTTTATGAATTTGTTGGCAAATGCGATCGATGTTTTAGAGGAGTCATTTGTCACTAGTCATACCCTGTGGGAAGGCGTTCGCGTAGCGTCTCGTAGCGAAGCGCCTATGTCATTAGTAAACAACTCTAAACAAATGACTTCTCCCCAAATTCGCATTCGTACCTTCATCCAAGAAGACCGTGTAATCATTAGCTTTGCCGACAATGGACTAGGTATGACTGAAGAAGTACGCAAACGCTTATTTGATCCCTTCTTTACTACAAAAGCCGTGGGTAAAGGCACGGGTATGGGGTTGTCAATTAGCTACCAAATTGTTGTCAAAAAACACGGCGGAAAAATCCAGTGCATTTCAGCACCAGGAGAAGGTGCGGAGTTTGTCATTATGATTCCACTACATGGGCAATCTTCAACATCGATAAAACTTTAATCTTTTCTTAATCCAAAAGTTAACCTATTGGTTGTTAACTAAGATTAATTCACTTTTTGCTGCAACATTTTCACCCCCCAAAAACCTAAAGTTTACAGGAGTTGGGGGGATTATTTGTACTAGTATAGGGAGTTAACACTAGAAATATTACAGTTCAATTGATTGAAAAACGTTGTAATGGTAGTACTATCTTTGCGTCGGCATAGCCCAACTCAGGCGATAGCACCTTAAAAAAAATCCCTGAATACAAATAAGAAGGCTGGGATGATACAACCCCAAGGTCAAAATAGTATCACCTACACACGAGTTATCCATCTAAGTCACGTAATTGACATAGATATTCCCCAATGGTCTGGAGATCCCACAGTAGAATTTGAAACTGTGGCTGAACTGAATAATGATGGCTATTACCTCCGACGTTTCGCCTTGGGGGAACATAGTGCTACCCATGTCAACGCCCCTAATAGCTTTCATAGCTATAGTATGGGAATTGACCAATACCCTGCCCAATCTCTGGTAGTACCTGCGGTGGTCATAGATATTCGCCAAGCCACAGCCGTTGATTCTGATTATGCCCTAACTATCGCTGATGTTGTGGCTTGGGAAGAAGAATATGGTGAGATTCCTAAAGGGTGCGTAGTTATACTGAATACAGGTTGGCAAAAAAAGTGGTTTGATAAAAGTGCATTCCTAAATCATGATGCTCAGGGTATTGCCCATTTTCCAGGGTTTGGTAGCGATGCGACTCAATTCTTACTAAACGATCGCCAAATTGCTGGAGTAGGAATTGATACTCATGGTGTAGATCCCGGACAGGATAGCAGTTTTGCTACTAATCGCCTGGTATTGGAAAAACCACGTATTGTTTTGGAAAATCTCACCAATTTGGATCAGTTACCACCCAAAGGTACTACTCTAGCGATCGGAATTCTCAGGTTGCGTGGTGGTTCTGGTTCTCCTGTGGGTGTATTGGCGTTAGTGCCTTAATTTTTATATCGATATTTGCTTCTCACACCAATTTTTCAGACTAAAGGCTAGTCTAGAAAGCAAGCAAACTTAATATACAAGTTGCAGTAGATTATCAGCCGGGGATTTTTGAGATGACAACTCCGCTATCTTGCCGCAATTATATCGACGGTCAATGGTTGAGTGCTATAGGGGAAGCAACTTTAGAAAGTCGCAACCCTGCGGACAAAACCGAAGTCGTTGCCACATTTCCCCGATCGCAAGTTAATGATGTAGATACAGCAGTAGCCGCCGCCCGTAAAGCCTACCAGAGTTGGCGTACAGTCCCGGCTCCAGCGAGGGCAGAATACATCTTTCGCGTCGGGGAAATATTACTCCAGCATAAAGAAGAACTTGCCCAGTTAATCAGTCGAGAGATGGGAAAACCTCTGACAGAAGCTAGGGGAGATGTGCAAGAAGGTATCGACTGTGCCTTTTACACTGCTGGCGAAGGACGGCGACTATTTGGGCAAACCACACCGTCGGAAATGTCCAATAAATTCGCTATGACTGTGCGAATGCCCATCGGAGTTTGTGCCTTAATTACTCCCTGGAATTTCCCTATGGCAATTCCTTGCTGGAAAGCTATGCCTGCTTTGGTGTGTGGTAATACAGTCATCCTCAAACCTGCTGAAGATACCTCCGCTTGTGCAACTAAATTGATTGAAATTTTCCAACAAGCTGGTTTACCACCAGGAGTAATTAACTTGGTGCATGGTGTCGGAGAAGAGGCGGGGAAAGCTTTAGTTGAGCATCCCAATGTAGATTTGGTATCCTTTACTGGTTCTTCAGAAACAGGTGCTTTTGTTGGCGCTACTTGCGGACGGACTCACAAGCGCGTCTGTCTGGAAATGGGTGGTAAAAATGCCCAAGTAGTGATGGAAGATGCAGATTTGGAACTTGCCTTAGATGGCGCAGTGTGGGGAGCATTTGGGACAACAGGTCAACGGTGTACGGCTACTAGTCGCCTGATTTTGCATCGTGATATCAAAGAAAAATTTACCACTATGCTTTATGAGCGTACTAGTAAGTTACGCTTGGGTGCTGGCACTGACCCAAACACAGATATTGGCCCAATTGTCAATGAAAAGCAACTCCAACAGGTGAGCAAGTATTTGGATATCGCCCGTGAGGAAGGAGCAAAAGTTTTAATTGGTGGAGAAATTGCTAGTGAAGGCGAATTGAAAAATGGTTATTTCTTTCAACCAACTATTTTGGATGGTGTAACTGCCGATATGCGCGTCGCCCGTGAAGAGATATTTGGGCCAGTAGTGGCATTAATTGAGGTTAGTTCTTTTGAGGAAGCGATCGCAATTCTCAACGATAGCAATTATGGACTTTCTTCTTCAGTTTACACCCGCGATATCAATCGGGCTTTTACTGCCATGCGCGACATCGAAGCAGGTATCACCTATATTAACGGCCCTACTATTGGTGCAGAAGTACACTTACCCTTTGGTGGTGTGAAACAAACAGGTAACGGACACCGCGAAGCCGGAACTACTGCCTTGGATGTTTTCACAGAATGGAAAAGTGTTTATGTTGACTTTTCTGGAAGTTTGCAACGCGCTCAGATAGATAACCGCAGTTAATTTTGCAATCCAGCAATTATAAATTATTCTTCACCCAATCTCGAAAATTACGCATAGCTTGACTTCTGCCAATTGTTAAACACTGCTGAACATATTCATTCACTAATTCAACAATTGGGATATCAGGAAAATTAGGACTAGATTCAGATGTTATATATTTCCCTTCTTTTAGCAAAGAAATTTCTAAACTTTGTTGTGTATATCGCCAAAGTTCAGGAACTCCCAAAATTTCATAATTCTCAAATCGAGTCCGAGAAGTAATATCAATTTCGATTGCTAAATCTGGTGGTGGGTCTATAGTTAAATCTATGCGATTTTTACCAATGATAGCAGCTTGATTTTGAATATAAAAACTGGTATCTGGTTCTACTGCTTGCCGCATCCGCTCATTTTTAAGTGTTGTGGAACCAAAAGGTTCAAAATCAATTTGGAGTTTGTCTAATAAAATTCTTACTAACTCACCAATATATTCTTTATCTTTTTCGTGTTCTGGTAGGGGAACCATAATTTCTAACCAGCCATTACTATAAGAAATCCGGGCGGCACGCCTTTCTCCCATTTCATCTAAAATATTTTCTAACTGCTGCCAACTAATATCTTGGAGTAACATTTGTTGACCAGGTTTAACGATAATTTGTTGCAGTTTTAAAAGCATATCACCTCAGAGAGTTGATGTATTAGCTGTTACATCTAGCAGATTAAATCTACAAATCAACTTTATTACTTTATTAAAGTATATCGCTCTAAGCATGAGGGTAGAAATTAACCAAAAAATCGCTAGTATAATCTTTGACCGTTTCAATGTTTTCAGGAATTTTTACTCTTTAAAGGAATACGGATAGTAAACTCTGTGCCATGTCCTGGGGTTGAATCAACTTCAATACTTCCTGCATGCTTGTCTACGATAATTTGATAAGCGATCGCCATTCCTAATCCAATGCCTTTGCCCACAGGTTTCGTAGTGAACATATAGTCAAATACTCGTTGCTTTACCTCTTCTGACATACCAATTCCGTTGTCATAAATCTGAATCATCACTTGCTTATCATCACTAAGTTCTGTCAGAATAGAAATTTGTCCTTGATTCTTTACTAATGACTCTTCTATAGCATCGATCGCATTGGCTAGAACATTCATAAACACCTGATTGAGTTGCCCTGCATAGCATTCTACTAGAGGTAAATCACCGTACTTCTTAACGATTTGAATTTCTGATTGATTAGGCGTGGCTGTCAGGCGATGATTCAGAATCATCAGAGTGTTGTCTAATCCTTCATTAATGTCTACAAACTTCATGTCTGCTTCATCAAGGCGGGAAAAATTACGCAGCGACAGCACAATTTGACGGATACGTTTGGTTCCCACTTGCATCGATGCCATTAGCTTAGGTAAATCTTCTGCGAGAAACTCAATATCAAGCTCTTGGGAGCGATCGCTAATTTCTGGTGTAGGATTTGGGTAGGCTTGTTCATAAAGCTTTAGCAAATCGAGAATGTCTTGGCTGTATTGACTGGCATGGTTGAGATTGGCATGAATAAAATTGGCGGGATTATTGATTTCGTGTGCGACTCCAGCCACCAGTTGGCCCAGGCTAGACATTTTTTCAGTTTGGATAAGTTGAGCTTGGGTGTTTTGTAATTCTTTCAGCGTTTCACTGAGTTGTTGCGCCTGCTTGCTAGAAATCAAGGCGCGATCGCGAATTTGTTCGTATAGTTGCACCTGTCGCCATCCACCGATTAACCCAACTACGAGCAATCCTCCCAGAACCGTAGCTAACAGGTTCAACGCCTGCAATGGTGATTCAATATTTTCTTGTGGTACAACTAGAGCTACTGACCAATTTGCTTCTTTCAGAGGAGTATAAGCAACATAATTCCACTTTCCATCCAGTTGAGCCAATTCAATACTGGTGCGTTTAGCTACCATCTTTTGAGTGATTTTTGCCAACTGGAGATTAGGTGAATTGAGAAAACTCTCAGCAGCTTTTTCCGGTGTGCCAATCAGTCGAATATCGGGATGAGCTATGGGAACTCCTTGAGAATTTAGTGCAAAGGCATAGCTACCCTCACCTTGATGTAAATTGCCGATCGCCGAGACTACCCGCTTAATCTCAATTCCTCCCATGAACACACCTGCTGGTTTTGTGCCTGTTTTGCCGGGAATCGGGGAACTAATCTGAATCTGCAACTGATTGCTTGTGCGCCCAACAATCGGATCGGCGGCTACCGTTTCACCTGCCATACTGCGCTGAAAAAATTCTCGATCTTTGACATTTGGACGGCCTCCTTGAGTATTAATCAATGCACCATCTGGTGTGGCGAATGCGATGAGCAAAAATGTTTGCATCCGCTTCACTTCAGATTGTAAATAAGGTTCCATCACAGACCAATCTAGCGATCGCACTACAGCAGAATTTGCCAGAGTTTTAATTTCTGTCTTCCGAATGGCTAACCAGTTATCAATCTCATTTTGACCTTGTTGTGTTTTTAACAGCACTTGCTGCTTCAGACTATTGAGCAATAGCCCTTTCACAATGTTGTAACTAATGATTGCGGTGACGCTGATACTAAGGGACAGAATTACCAAAATTGATAGTAATACGAAATTACGCGATCGCCATTTCAACCAACGTTTGCGTAATTTAAACATTTTCGTCGCTTTGCTCCAAGTTAAAATTTAAAAACTAAAAATGAAAAGTGCTGAGTAAAGTAGAAATTACTCAGCACAGGCTAAACGCCTCGCTACCGCTAACAGCATTCTTTATTGTTGTTGAGTAGAGATTTGAATGACAAACTCTGTACCCAGTCCAACTTCTGAAGTGCAGGAGAGTGAACCGCCATGTCCTTCTACTACAATTTGCCGAGCGATCGCTAATCCCAATCCAGTGCCTTTTCCTACAGGCTTGGTGGTGAATAAATGATCGAATACTCGTTCCTTGACCTGCGATGACATTCCCACTCCGTTATCAGCAATCTTAATCAAAACGTGCTGACCTGAGTTTGCTACACGGGTTTGAATGGTGATGCAATTGGGGTTAGCTAGAATGGCTTCCAAACTCCGTTCTGTATTGTATTGTTCAAGTGCATCAATGGCATTTGCTAACAAGTTCATAAACACCTGATTAAGTTGTCCAGCAAAGCATTCCACTAGGGGTAGTTTGCCATAATTCTTCACTATATCAATTGCCGGACGGTTTTCATTAGCTTTTAAACGGTGTCTGAGAATCAGAATAGTGCTGTCAATGCCTTCGTGAATATCAAAGGGAACTTTATAATCTTTATCTGCTCTGGAGAAGGTTCGCAAACTGGTACTGATGCTACGAATACGGCTAACACCCAATTTCATCGAGTCCAGCAATTTAGGTAAATCTTCGCGTAAATAATTCAGGTCGATGGCATCAATTTCGTCTTGAATATCTGAGCCAGGATTGGGAAACTTTTCTTGATAAAGATTAACTAGTCCAAACAAGTCTTTGACATAATCTTTAGCTGGTTCTAAGTTGCCAGCAATGAAGCCAATAGGATTGTTTATTTCATGGGCAACACCTGCAACTAAATTACCAAGAGCAGACATTTTTTCACCCTGCACCAATTGCAATTGCATTGTTTGGAGTTCTTGCAAAGCTTGTTCTAATTGTTGCTTTTGCTGTTGCAGCAATTGTTGTGCTTCATGGCGTTCGGTGATGTTTTCAGATGTGCTAAGAATTCCAAAAATGTTTCCTTCTCTATCTTTTAAGGGAATTTTATTTGTATTCGACCATTTTTGTTTTCCGTCTACTTGCTGCACGGTTTCGATAATGTTGAGTTCCGCTTCCCCAGACTCCATGATGCGGCGATCGCGTGCTACAAAAAAATCTGATTGCTTACTAGCCCAGGGAAGATCGTAGTCTGTTTTACCAATAACATTTTTTGGCACTCCTAGACCCCAAGTTTGAGTAAAGTTATGGTTACAGCCTAAATAAACACTATTGCGGTCTTTCCAAAAAACAGACTGGGGGATATTGTCGATAATTAACCGCAAGAATTGTTCCGTCTGTCCCAGATTTTCTAAAGTATCTTGTGCTTGCTGATAAAGTCGGGCGTTTTCTAGGGAGATTGCGGCTTGAGTGCATAACAAATTGAGAATTTCGACGCGATCGCTGCTAAACGCCCCAGTAATTAGATTGTTTTCTAAATACAAAATCCCTAACAGTTTACCTTGATGCAGAATCGGCGTACACAGCAAGCTTTTGGGTTGCTGACGAATGATGTAGGAATCGGCGATCAGCATTGGATGGAATGTTGTATCAAGGATAACGGTAGGTTGCAGGGTGCGTTTAACGGTGTAAATTAGGCTATGGGGAACGTCTGCACTATCTTCCACAAAAATGGACTGTAACACCGTTGATTGTTGCCCAACTTGAGCAGTGGCCTCAACTACCAATCTACCTTCTTTGAGCAGTAGTAACGCACACTTATCTGCACCAGCATTTTCAATCACCACTTGCAGCAGCTTTGTAAGTAATTTATCCAGTTCAATTTCACTCGATAGAGTCTGAGATGCTTTGAGAACTGTTGCCAAATCGAGCATTATTGACGTATTGCTGCTAGATGTTACTGATTTATTAATGCTTGGGTGCAAGGTAGCAATGGTGTCAATATTTGCAAATGTTTCATCGGGCGTGAGTAGCAATCGCCTCTGTTGTAAAATTGGGGTTAGAAGTTGTGGATAACGTTGTTCTAAATCGTCAACTTTGGCTTTAGCGCCCCAGCGAGTGTAACAATAGTAAGCATTAATCAAATACTCTTGGGCAATGCGTTCTTTGCCCCATTCTAAATAAAACTTGGCTGCGAGTTCGTTAGCAAGAGCTTCTTCGTTCAGGTATTCGTTTTCTTTGGCTTTAGTAATGGCGCGATCGTATAACTCAATTGCATCTATATAATTGTTAGAAACTCTTGCCATTTCCGCAGACAACAAGAGATATCGATGGAGAAAGTTTTGTGGGCAATTATCCGCCCAGTTTTTTTGGATTTGTTGATGCTCTTGGATTGTGTCCCAATACTGCTTTTTCTTCTCTAATGTTGCATTGGGATAGATGGCTAACAAACTAAGCGGATAATAGAAATGATACTGAATAATTGGGAAGAACCCAGAGTTACAGCCAAGAGTTTTCTCAGCTTCTTGTGCCGATTTAATGGCATCTTCATAGCGATCATAAAGGTAAGACAATTGGATTTTAAGAAAGCAGTACCAATTAATTCCATGCTCAAAGTTATTCTTCTGTCTCCACACTTCTATATAGGGAATATCTTCGCCATTGCGATCGTCTAATAAATCGGTGTTTTGAGATATATCTTGCAGGTTCAATAAAAACTGCCTCTGTAAAGTAAACGCATACAGCATATTGGCATCATTTACCTGTTGGACATAGCTGAGATATTTTTCCGTTTCTGCGTAAACATCTGATAGGCGATCGCCCTTAATTAACATTGCCCAAATTAGAAACGAAACTGCCCAAACACCAAACACTAAATTTCCAGTTTCTTGACAGACTTGGAATGATTTTTGAGAAAACTGTAAATTAGTTTTTAAATGCTGACTATAGGGATTAATCGTGTGGGCAAAGATATTATTGGTCTTAAAAATAAATTGGCTGCTATTGAAGTGACGATCGAGTTTTATTGCCAATTTACCAAACTCATAGGCGGTTTGATAACTACCTTGATTTGCTAAACTCATTCCATATAGACAATAAGCAAAACCAGAACTTTCGGCATTGCCATAAGTCAAGGATAAACCGATCATTAATAAAGGAGCCAAACAACTAAGGTTTTGATCTCCTCCCATATAAGCTACTCCCCAAAGGTCAGCTAAAAGACTCATGCAGACTTTCTTCTCTGGATCTGTCATCTTCGGCAAATCGAATAAATCTGCTGTAAGAACCGTTTGCAGTTTAACTTTTAATTCTTTAAATTCAGTTGCGATCGCAGTTTGCTGTTCTTCAGAAGTAACAGGTAAATTCATCCCCATGATGCTTAAACCTTTCAGCCCAGCTTCAATGCCAGCTTCGAGATTTTCGCCCTGAGTCATTTTTAGGTACATCTGAATACCATAAATATTTGCCTTTTCAAATTTATTTTGGCTATGATTTAACGCTAAGTTAAATAACGCCTCTGCTTGGTTAAAATCTCCAGTTAAATATTCACACTCAGCAGATTCTCGAACTAAATTAAATATTAGTTGATAGTTATTTTGCCAACTTTCTTCTGCGAGCAATTTTCGTCCTAACGTGAAATATTTTACTGAGGCTCTATAGGCAGTTGAAGCTTTAGCTTTTTTCCCAGCAATTAGATTAAGTTGAGCTAGTTCATTTTTTTGTGATTGTTCATGAATTATATCAACTCCCTCATTTAACTGATTAACAATCTCAAATATGCTAGCTTCGATTAGTTCTGGCGATGTATTTTTTAAGAGTAATTGCCCAATTTTTAAATGAGTAGCTTTTCTTTGAGATTCAGGAATCAGAGAATAGGCAGCTTGCTGTACGCGGTCATGGAGAAATTTGTAAACTGTCATTTGTCCTTTGTCATTTGTCCTTTGCAAATGACTAATGACCAATGACTCATCCTGATAAAACTTGTAGACTTCATTGGTAGGGATAATTAACCCATCCTGTACAGCTTTCCAAAAGTCTGCGGCTGTTTCTACCTGGGATTTTTCATGGAAGATCGATAATGCTGCTAAATCAAATTGGTTTCCCACACAAGCCGCTAATTTCAAAACTTCTTGAGTTTCTGGTGATAACTTTTGAAGTTGAATTGCCATGAATTCTACGACATCATCGGTAAGAGCGATCGCTCGCACTTGAGCAATATCACATTCCCAATAACCACCATCAAAATTAAATGTAATTAGTTGGTCTTGATGTAACGCTTTCAGAAACTGGGTGCTGAAGAAAGGATTACCTTTAGTTTTGCTCAATACCAACTCTGTTAACGGTGTGGCTAATGCTAGGGAGCAACTCAATGTATCTGCAATCAAATGATTAACTGATGTTTGATCGAGGGGGGTTAAGGTAATCGTATTGACAGTAGCGCCCAACTTCCCAATCTCCTCCAAAGTCAGCATTAGGGGATGTACTGGGTTGACTTCATTATCTCGATAAGCACCAATTAATAGTAGATAGCCGATGTCAGCTTCGCTCATTAACAAGTGGATTAACTTTAAAGAAGCAGAATCTGCCCATTGCAGATCGTCAATAAAAATCGCTAATGGATGTTCTAGTGCAGCGAAGACTTGAGTGAATTTCAAAAACAGCAAATTGAAGCGATTTTGTGCTGCACTCCCAGAGAGTTCCGGTGCAGGAGGCTGTTTACCAATCATCCTTTCCAGTTCTGGAATCACCTCAATCATCACTTGTCCGTTCTCACCCAAAGCAGAGAGAATTTTGCACTTCCACTGCTCAAATTGAGCGTCAGTTTCACTGAGCATTTGCCTGATTAAGTCTCGAAAGGCTTGCACAAAGGCAGAGAAAGGGATGTTGCGCCCGAATTGGTCAAATTTACCTTTAATGAAGTAACCCCGTTGTCGGACAATTGGCTTGTGGACTTCGTTAACCACAGCAGTTTTGCCAATGCCAGAGAAGCCTGCTACCAACATAATTTCGGTGCTTCCCTGACTGACTCTTTCAAAGGCATCCAGTAAGCTTTCAACTTCGGCTTGGCGACCGTAGAGCTTTTCTGGGATGATGAAGCGATCGCAAATATCCCGCTCTCCTAATTGAAAGGATTTAATCTCTCCAGTTTCTTGTAATTGAGACAAACATTTTTCTAAATCAAATTTCAACCCTAATGCACTCTGATAGCGGTCTTCAGCATTTTTCGCCATCAATCTCATCACAATGTCACAAAGAACTTGGGGAATCTCTTCTTCCCCCCTGCCTCCTAATTCTTCTGGAAGCTTGGCAATATGACAGTGAACCAACTCCATCGGCTCATTAGACTGAAAGGGTAAATGTCCAGCCAGCAATTCATAGAAGGTAACGCCGAGAGAATAGTAATCACTGCGATAGTCAATTCCGCGATTCATTCGCCCGGTTTGTTCTGGGGAAAGGTAGGCGAGAGTCCCTTCTAAGACATTAGGACTGTGAACTTCCAGGGTTTCTTTGGGTAAAAGAGAGGCAATGCTAAAGTCAATCAACTTGACTTGCTGAGTTTCCGGGTTGATGAGGATGTTGGCAGGCTTGATGTCTTTGTGGATAATCCGATGGCGATAGAGTCCGTCAAGAATATCGCTCAGAGCGATCGCAATTTCCAAAAACTCTGTCAAACTATATTGCTTATCCCCCATTTTTCCGTTCATCCAATCTCTGAGGGAAATACCGCCAAAATCTTCCATCACCAAAGCATAGCTGTTGCGGTGAGGTTCCAGGCTGTAGGGACGAACAATGCCAGGTAGGTCAATATTTTTAGCGATTGTGTACTGATTACGAAATAGCAGCAGTTCGTTGAAGCTGGGATACTCCTGCTGGAGCAGTTTAATTACGACTGGAGTTAGATCGGTCTCTCGAATTGCACGGTAAACTAAGGTTCTAGAACCTGCATAAAGTTGTTCGCTAATTCGATAGTTCAAAAGCTTATCCATCGGCTCAACTGCTCTAGTCATACTCGATCAACTCTTGTTAAATCAGCTATTTAGTTAAAGTAGTTTGCCCAAAAATCAGCTTTTGCTAACGCAATTACGTTTTGTAACGGAGATTTAACCCCTAAACTTTGTTAAATAACTACAATACAAATTGAGCTAAGATACCCTATGACTCTCCAAGAACTAGAAAATCAAATCCTGGCACTACTTCCAACAGAAAAAGCGGCAATTATCCAAAGCCTAACTCAAACCATCAACATCGGGGCAAAAGGTATTACTAAAACACCCGGTATTTGTGGTGGAGAAGCTTGTATCGCTGGAACTCGGATTGCAATTTGGCTATTAGTTGAAGCGCGTCGCCTGGGAATTACTGAAGTCCAACTTTTGCAAGATTATCCTCATATTGGCGCGGCTGATTTAGTTAATGCTTGGATATATGCAGATGCTTATCCTGAAGAAATTGAAGCTGCGATTCGTGCTAATGAGGTTGCTTAAATCATGGCGCGTTTATACGCTGATGAGATGTTCCCACGGAAAGTTAGTGAACGTGTCTTTAACTCTCAAGCAAAACTCCCACTATTTCCGGTAAAATCAAGTTCTGAGGACTGTGGATTTGGGAGAAATTTGGGGTGCCTACACTTGGCGTTAACATTGACCACATCGCCACCATCCGGCAAGCGCGGCGGACGGTGGAACCAGACCCCGTAGCGGCTGCGGTACTGGCAGAATTAGCCGGTGCTGATGGAATTACGGTGCATCTGCGCGAAGATCGGCGGCATATCCAAGATCGGGATGTGCGGATATTGCGGCAAACAGTGCGATCGCATCTTAATTTAGAAATGGCCGCAACAGATGAAATGCTAGCGATCGCTCTCGATATCAAACCAGATTATGTTACCTTAGTCCCCGAAAAGCGCGAAGAAGTCACAACAGAAGGCGGACTAGATATTGTCGGGCAAATTGTTAGAATAGGTGAAATAGTCGATAAATTGCAAAGCGCTAACATTCCAGTTAGTTTATTTATTGATGCCGAACTAGCACAAATCGAAGCATCTGTCAAGGTGCAGGCACAGTTTATCGAATTGCACACCGGACAATATGCTAATGCTAAAGATGAAACAAATCGCCACCGAGAATTAGCCATATTAGCTAAAGGTTGTGAACAAGCGATTCAAGCTGGATTGCGAGTCAACGCTGGTCATGGACTCACCTACTGGAACGTCTATCCAGTGGCTGCGCTTCCAGGCATGGAAGAACTGAACATTGGTCATTCCATCATCAGCCGGGCAGCATTAGTAGGTATAGAAAGGGCAGTCCGCGAGATGAGGCAAGCTATAACAGGGAATGGGGCATAGGGCATAAAGAAGAGACAAGGGAGACAAGGGAGAGGGGGGAGACAAGGAAGAGACTATTCAATAATTCCCCCTTGTCCCCCTTGTCCCCCTCATCTCCCTCATCTCTCCCAATCCCCAATCCCCCAAAGAGGGGTTGTCACTGCGAAATCTAGAAATTGGGATCAAATCTTCAGCAAAAACTTCTATGAGCGCAACACAATCTAACAACCTGCCACTTTGGGTACAGGATAGAGATAAAGTGATAGCAGAAAGCACTGATGTCGAGTGGCGCTATCAGACACCGCCTGATTATTCTCATTCCAAAGAGAATCTTGCCCAAGAAAGTATCCACAATCACCTTGAAGGTACACTAGAAGCGATCGTGCAAAACTTGGTGCGAACCTTCGAGATGGAGGTATCTTTCAAAGCTAACCCGCAACAGTGGTTATCTATTGTCAATGAACAGTTTCGCGTGAGTACCAATGGTGGAGTAGAGTATACAGCAGCAGATGTATCAGCCCAAGGTACTTACAATTTATTTATGCCTGATTCAGAGCATTACAAGGCTTCAGAAGAAAGCTTTGAATCATCCGCAAAGGTCTTCCATACAACATTTCCTCAAGGATTTCCTTGGGAGGTGCTGGAAGTTTTCTCAGGGCCACCAAATGTCACATTCAAATGGCGGCATTGGGGACATTTTAACGGAGAATACAAAGGCCATGCACCGACTGGAGAGACAATAGAAATTATCGGCATGAGTATTGCAAAAGTTACTGATGACTTAAAGGTTATTTCCTTAGAACACTACTTCGACAATAATCTGTTCTTGGAAAAGCTAACATCTGGTGACAAACAGACAAATGCCCAAAAGCCGACAAGTGCTTGTCCGTTCAGTTCTTGGTTCAATAAATCTCGCAAGAGTTAGTTCGTAAGGGTACAGAATGTAGTACTGTGCCCTTACATGATTCACACAGCAACCAAAGGATGAAAATGCAAACATACTATTACGTTTTGGCAAGTCTTCGCTTTCTTCTCCAAGAAGAACCAATACACGAAGTTATCAAAGAACGCACTCGTCACTACCACGAACAAGAAAAACAACTAGATTTTTGGTTGGTTCAGCAACCTGCTTTCTTGGAAGCACCCGAATTTGCACAGCTAAAAGCAAAGTGTCCCCAACCAGCAGTAGCAATTATTTCTACAAATCCCCAATTTATTACTTGGTTAAAACTGCGTTTAGAGTACGTCATCACTGGAGAATTCCAGGCTCCTTCTGAGACAATACCAGATGCTTTGGCATCGTTGGCTACCGTATCTTAGATAATTGGGCATTGGGCATGGGGCATTGGTCAATCATCAATAGATTCTTCTCCCCCAGTCCCCAATCCCTAATTTTATTTTTGAGTTACAAAATATATTTTGTAACATTCCTTGCATTCCCATACTGAAGTAGCTAGGTTTTCAGCTTTTTTCTTATAAAATCTTCTAGGACACCTTGATTTACATAATCTAACTTTTGTGCATAGATTTCAGATTTTACCAAGTGTTTTAGGATTAGCTATCGCAGGGTTGATTGGTGGCATGAGTTCTGTTTTTGCTCAACAAGCCATTCCTATTTGTCAACCACCGACTTCGGGTGAGTATCTTTTATTAGTAGTCAGTCCCACAGCAAATAATCAAAAGCAGTTGCGTAGTGCCTTACCGCCTGAACTGAAGACCATTACCTGCAAATATCTCAACGAAACTGTGACGCGAATCGGGGGCTTTAAAAAAATTGATGATGCCAATAGATGGGCAAGGTATGTAAGTAATATTGTTGGCTTGTCTGCCATCATCACCACTCGACCGACAACAGCAGATGTGCAGCCACAGCAACAGGCACAGCAACAGCCACTTCAGCAGACAGTTAACTATAATCCCCAAGCATTAGGAGAGGGTTATGCAGTGTTGGTAGATTATTACAACCGTCCTGAACTAGTAAGTAGCGTACAGCAAGCAGTAGGCGGTAACGTAGGTTTTGTTTCTTATGGACAACGCCCTTATTTGCTAGCAGTATATACAACCAACCAAAGTGAAGCATACAACACATTACAGAAGCTGAACAATGGCGGTTTTGTTGCCAGCATAGTAGATAGTCGTAAGGTGATTCTGCTGCGCTCAACTGTGCGCTTGTAGTGATATTAAGTTTTCTGAAAGACTGATGCGATCTACCAAGTTGGTAATTTGTCAGTTGACAAATTACCAGTTATCAATTGAAAATAGTCGCTCAAACAAAAATTTATTGCCCTAGCTTAATAAGCAGACCTAGCTAACCAATAGATAGTTATACCCAAAGCCGACCCAGCTATTACCTGAACTGGTGTATGTCCGAGTAATTCCTTCAAACGGTCTTGGCTAAAGTCTGGTTTTTCATGAAATAATTCATCAATCATTTGATTGAGGATACGAGCTTGCTTACCAGCTGCTTGACGAACGCCGGCTGCATCATACATGACGATGATGGCAAAAATCATCGCAACGGCAAAATCAGGAGATGCCCAACCCAGCGTTTGCCCCACACCAGCCGCTAGAGCTGTAACTAAAGCTGAATGGGCACTGGGCATACCTCCGGTTGTTACCAAAACACGTACATTGAGTTTGCGATGTTTGACGATCTCCACTACGAGCTTTAATGCTTGAGCAATTAAACAAGCTACCAGAGCAACCAGCAGCACCCGGTTGTCTAAAATGTTGCCTATGTCCTGCATGGTATTTTGGTTAGGTTAGTAAATATTAGCAGCAGTTGTTGGTTGAGGAAACATTTAGATTCAACCCAAAATCCAAAATTAACCTAGTACATCATGGCGAAAACAGACCAATTATTCAAAATTGCCCAAAAGCCGATCGAATAAGCTTTTTGAATTTTGAATTTTGAATTCTGCTGGGCGGTAGTAGTACAGCATCGTGTAAATAAACCACCCACTCCCAATGAATGAAACCCTTGCGGTATAAGATTTTATCATGCCACAAAGCGTTGCTAATTATTGCGGCTGGTAATAAAATGAGCGATCGCTTGGAGTTGCTTGGCTTTCTCTCCAAATGCTTCTAATTCCACACAAGCTGCTTCAACTAACTCTTGGGCTTTTGAGCGTGATTCCTCAAGTCCCCAAAGGCTGGGATAGGTCACTTTCTGGGCTTTTTGGTCTTTACCAGCTGTTTTACCTAATTGCTCTTGGGTAGAAGTGATATCCAAAATATCATCTATGATTTGGAATGCTAGCCCAATATTTTGAGCATAACGGGTCAGTCGCTGCACATCTTCAGGTGATGCCCCAGCGACGATCCCACCACAAACTACAGAAGCTTCCAAAAGGGCGGCCGTTTTGTGTTTATGAATAAAATTTAGCGTTTCTAGGGAAATATCGGATTTACCTTCCGACTCTAAATCGACAACTTGACCGCCAACCAAACCAGCTGCCCCCAGCGCCCTACCAAGACGGACAACTACCTGCAAGACTAGCTCTCTCTTAACGCTTTGGGGGGTTTCAAGGGCAACAAACTCAAAAGCGAGTGCCAACAAGCCGTCCCCAGCTAAAATCGCCACATCTTCGCCATAGACTTTATGATTGGTCAGCTTTCCCCGACGATAATCGTCATTATCCATCGCTGGGAGGTCGTCATGAATCAACGACATTGTGTGGATCATTTCCACTGCACAAGCTGTTGGCATAGCCATTTCAATAGTTCCACCGATCATTTCACAGGTAGCAAGACAAAGAATGGGACGTACACGCTTGCCTCCAGCTAATAATGAATAGCGCATCGACTCATAAATCTTTTCTGGATAAATGATGGGGATAGCCCGATCCAAAGCATTATCGCAAAGCTTTTGTCGCTCTTTTAGATAGACTGCTAAGTTAAACGTGGCTTCCTCTGGTGGTATCTTTTGAACGTTATCAGTTGCTACCATTCTTTAATTCCTGACATTTTGGGATTTTCGTCTCATCCGTCACAATTTTAAGGTGCTGTGGCGCTGAAATAAATGAAGAATTAGGAGTTAGGAATTGAGAGTTGACAGTTAGGAGTTAAGAATTAGGATTAATAATTCTTAACTTTTAACTCCTCACTCATAACTCCTCACTCTCTTTCTTTTCTTGCCGCTTTGGAATAGCTGTTAAATGTATTTTGCAACAATATGGCTACAGTCATAGGGCCAACACCGCCAGGGACAGGAGTGATAAATCCTGCTATAGCAGCTGTTGATTCAAAGTGGACATCGCCAATTAAGCGACTTTTGCCACTAGCATCGGTGACGCGATTCATTCCCACATCTACCACAACAGCACCTGGTTTTACCATATCAGCAGCGATCAATCCAGGACGACCGACTGCTGCAATTAGAATATCAGCATTTTGGGTGATGGCTTTCAGGTCATGCGATCGCGAGTGAGCGATCGTGACTGTGGCATCAGCTTCTAATAACATCAATGCCATAGGTTTACCCACCAAAATACTGCGTCCCACCACTACTGCCTGTTTTCCCTGCAAGGGAATCTCATAAGCTTCTAAAAGCCGCATTACACCATCAGGAGTACAGCTGCGTAAACCAGTTTCTCCCCGTACTAATCGCCCCAAATTAACTGGGTGTAATCCATCAGCATCTTTATCAGGATCGATTTGATGTAGCAGAGTCACAGCATCCAAGTGGTTAGGTAAGGGTAGCTGTACCAGAATGCCATCCACCCGTTCATCTTGGTTTAGTGCAGCTATGACCTCTTCTAACTCTTCAAGGGTTGTTTGGGCTGGGAAATGCTTACCAAAAGAGGCGATGCCAACCTTAGCGCAGGCTTTTTCTTTATTGCGGACATAAGCGGCTGACGCTGGGTTATCGCCAACCATCAACACTGCTAAACCTGGGGGTCGTCCAATTTTTGGTTGTAATTGTGTAATAGCAACAGAAAGTTCTTGCTGAATTTTTGCTGCTATTGCTTTACCATCAAGAAGTTTGGCAGTTTTTGTTTCCATAAAAATTCCTAACTAATCTATAATTCGCCTTTTGTCCGAAGTCTGGAGTAGAAATATTGACTATTGACTTTTAATTATTAATGTGTATCTGTTTGATGTCGTAGCGTTTCTCTCAGAGTAAAACCATAATGCTTATTTTCTCAGATCGACAGCTTTATCTGAAGAATAAAGAATTACAGGATGAAATTCAGAACATTTTTTGCTCTGTTGAGAGTGTGTTTCTGAAACCGCAGAGAATATTATAGATGGGAACTGACCTGATGAAACTGGCGACAAACCAAGCAGTGAAGCAAAAATTTGCTCAATCGATGGCTTTCATGCAACAAACAAAAAATTTGTCCCTTTCGTTCTTGTACGGACACAGGATTGTTCCCTACCGCCTTGGGTTGATTTTTTTATTGGTAGTGGGACTTTCTAGTTGTGGTAGTTTAACCTCGCCTGGCTTGAATGGGACTAATTTTAAAATTGGTACCAATGTCACCCCAATTCGAGAAATTAAACCAGAACAAGACAATCAGGCTACAGTTTACATCCAAGGTCAGGTGGAAAACCAAGCTCCTTTAATGAAGCAATGGGCTTATCAAATTAATGACTCCACTGGCAAAATTTGGGTTGTCACCAATCAAAAGAATCTGGGTAAGGGAGCGCAAGTGGTGATTAAGGGTAAAGTTCGCTACCGAAGTATCCCTTTAGGTGGTAAAGAATTGGGGGAAGTTTATCTAGAAGAAGAATAATTAGCAATTAAAAATTAATATATGAACAATCAACCGGTGCATGTAGCGATCGCAATTCTCTATCAACAAAACAAGTTTCTCATGCAACTACGCGACAACATCCCCGGTATTCTCTACCCTGGTTATTGGGCGCTATTTGGCGGTCATATCGAAGCTGGTGAAACGCCAGATATAGCAGTGAAGCGAGAAATTTTAGAAGAAATCGGCTACAACCTACCACCCTTTGTGGAATTTGGCTGTTATCCCGATGAAAGAGTTGTCCGTCATGTCTTTCATGCACCACTCTTGGTGGAATTCAATCAACTGGTTTTGAATGAAGGCTGGGATATGGGATTATTGACCCCAGAAGATATCCACCAAGGTAACTGTTATTCGCAAAACGCTGGCGAAGTCCGACCTTTGGGAAATATGCATCGGAGAATTATGTTGGATTTTATGGGGATAAATTCTTAATGGGGATTAGGAATTGGGCATTTGGTTATTAATTCTTCTCC